>NZ_JADBTB010000223.1:0-26557 GCF_020246405.1 Microcystis sp. M083S1 | reverse complement strand
TTTTAGCTTTGCTTCTACGACTAGCATCTAACAATCCTCGACCCTTGGCTAAGTTAATTATAACACAGTTTACCCACAGATGGTGGAATTAAACCGATGCTCTGCGGTTGATATTCTGGTCGGATTTCATCCCCCGCAAAGCTGAGTATCTTGTCGAAAAATGTAGCGGGGGCATTCATCCGACATTTTAGGTAAAAACTTGTGCGACATTCCGTGCCTGTATGCTGATTTTTTTAAGGCAAACAGAGCTAAGGAGGATGTTTCCCAGCGATAAGCTTGTAGTTTCTGCACGATAGCGGCTGTGTCCGTCAATTTTGACTATCCTTAACGATTTCAACGAGAGGAACGGAATCTAGGGGTTACGTTTTTAGCTGTTAACAGGGCTAATCATTCAACTTACCCGATTTATGTCGCTCTCTTCGATTATTACAGAATCTTTACACAATTTGTCAAATATTTTCTCTCGCTCTGGTCGGCCCTGGGGAAAAATAAGTATAACTACTTAAGTATTTGTTCACAGTAAGCAAAATTTTATTAAAACTCTTGCTAAATGTATCATTATATGCTTCTTTCCTTTTGGCGGCGGGGTATCCTAGCTAACAGGAGGGAAAAAGCAAAACCCTCTCTACAGGTACATTGACACTTTGTCAAGTATTTGTTACATTAGTTAAAGAAAAGAGGTGATACCGATCACCCATCTCGCTTGTTATCAACCACTGTCTTCATCGAGGAGGAACACCATGTCTCAACCGATCGAACTTTCCTTAGAACAACAGTTCAACATTCGTTCTTTTCAGACTCAGGTAGAAAAAATGAGTCAGGAGCAAGCGCAGGATTTCCTGATCAAGCTCTACGAACAAATGATGGTCAGAGAAAATATGTACAAAGCTTTTCTCAAACACCAGTGGGGTCTAGATTCTAATCCCTGGGCCCCCCAATAACTCATTTCACCCCTGCGGGCGACCTCTTTCTCCGGCTGGGTTTCTGCGGAAACGAGCTAGGGATGCGGGGCGCATTTCTTCACCTTTTTAGCTATTCTTAGGGAAGAATAACCGAATTGCTAGGGGTTAATTTATGTTCGAGCGCGCTTTGATCTGTACAGATCTTTTCGATGGTCTCCATCGTCTTGTCCATTGTGTGCCACACTTAGCCCTGAGCGGCTTAAAACAAGTTATCTTCCTCCACAGTATTCCGGTTTGGGAACAACCCACCCTAGCTGCCGTAGATCAAGCGAAAATTGACGCGGCTAAAGAAAAATTATCCCCAGCTTTAGCAAATATTCCCGACGGTATGACAGTTATTGTCGAAATCTCTAACCGTCGTCCCGTGGATGCCGTGCGGGAAATCCTCGCGCATCACTCTATTGACGTGATTTTGATGGGAAATCCCATGCGCGGTGCCGTCCAAGAAAAATTATTCGGTAGTACCAGTTTAGCGATCGCAGGTATTACCGATATTCCGCTGCTGATTTTCCGACCGCAATTATTATCAGTTTATACTCACGATGAATTGGCCCTGCGCTGTCAGCATCTCTGGAAACATTTATTAATTCCCTACGATGGCAGTCCCGACGCGATTTATCTAATTGAACAGATGGAAAAATACGCCCAAACCCGCGCCCCCGGCTCTTTTGAGCAATGTCTCCTCGTCCGGGTAGTGGAAAATATCAGTCGCGATCCCAGTGTCACCGAATCTCGTTTAAATGATGCCCGTCAACAATTAGAATCGGTGCAAGCGCGACTAGAAAAACTCGGTTTGCAAGTACAGAGCCAAGTGCGACAAGGAACACCTGTATTAGAAGTTTTGACGGCAGCGGAAGAAGATGACATCAGTGCCATCGCAGTGGCTACCTGCCATCGTTCCAATATGTTGGAATGGTTAGCCGTGCGTCGGATTAATGAAGATATTCTTCATCAACTGTGGTTCCCCTTATTATTTTTCTCACCGAAGGGATAGACTGGAAAAAAAGGCTCTCTTGGGGATAAACCACAGAGACACAAAGGACAGAGAGAGGAAGACAGATTCGATCACTAAAATCGATCACACAAACGACAAGAGAGCCGCAAAAATTTGGGATAAATTAACTTAAGTAAGTAGTTATAATTAAATTAAAAATAGATTTTGCCTCTGATCCCCCCTGCCCCCCCTAGGGTTGATTCATAGTAGGGTTGATTCATAGTAGGGTTGATTCATGAATCAACCCTACCCAAACTCCTTGATAAGGTGGGGATCTGAAAACTTTTAACAACTACCTACTTAACTGTTCAATTAATCCCACAACTTTAGCCTTAATTTCATCGCGAACTCGGCGAAAAGTTTCGATAGGTTGACCATCGGGATCATCAATTAACCAATCCTCGAAAATTTCCTGTAAAACCCATCCTTCCGGCAGATTGACACCGCAACCACATAGGGAGATAACGGCATCATAATCTTCAGGATTAAAATCCCTAATTGGTTTAGAAGTTTGGTCGGTAATATCGATACCAATTTCCTGCATAACTGCGATTGCTCCGGGGTGAACTTTGGCCGCTTCTAATCCAGAACTGGTGACGGCAATTTTACCCGCACCTAAAGTTTTAGCGAAACCTTCGGCGATTTGGGAACGACAGGAATTTTTTCTACAGGCAAACATAACTTTTTTCATGATTTTAACTCCTAGAAATTGATTTAATTAATAGCTTTATGGGCAATTGTGGCTATTTCTTGGGCGGATTTTTCCTTCCTTTCACTATAGCGATCAGTCAGATAATCTACCTGATCTCGCAGGAGAATGGTAAACTTATAAAGTTCCTCCATTACATCAATAACTCGATCTCGATAGGGGGAATCTTTCATCGTGCCATCCTCGTGAAACTCCTGATAAGCTTTAGCCACAGAAGATTGATTAGGAATAGTAAACATTCGCATCCAACGACCAAGAATTCGCAGAGTGTTAACCGCATTAAAAGATTGGGAACCTCCGCTTACTTGCATAACTGCTAAGGTGCGGCCTTGGGTAGGTCTAACCGCACCAATACTTAAGGGAATCCAATCAATTTGGTTTTTCATAATGCCACTAATATTGCCGTGAAGTTCGGGAGATGACCAGACTTGACCCTCGGACCATTGACTTAATTCTCGTAATTCTTGCACCTTGGCATGAGTATCGGGAACACTGCCATAAATCGGCAATTCACGGGGATCAAAAAAGCGCACTTCTGCCCCATATTCAGTGATAATTCTGGCCGCTTCTTCTGCTAGTAAACGACTGTAGGAACGTTCCCGCAAAGAGCCATACAGAAAAAGAATTCTCGGTTTGTGAGTCGATTGGATCATGGTGAATAATTATTTGTAAGAACTCAAGCAACGAGGATCAAGAAGGGTGGCTTTTTCTGGATCTCTGGGAAACCAAAAGGCGGTTTTTTTACAGAATTCTACCAACATTAACATCACAGGTACTTCAATCAATACCCCCACTACTGTCGCTAAAGCAGCCCCCGAATTCAATCCGAATAACATCACCGCAGTGGCGATCGCGACCTCAAAATGATTACTAGCACCAATTAAAGCAGCGGGAGCCGCATCTTCGTAAACTAAATTGAGTTTGAGAGCGGCCACATAACTAAGTAAAAAAATCAGATTAGTTTGAATAAAGAGGGGAATAGCAATCAGGAAAATATGCAGGGGATTACTAACAATTAAATCGCCTTTGAAAGCAAAGAGGAGGATTAAGGTTAACAATAAGGCAGTGATTGCCACAGGACTGAGATAGTGAAGAAAACGCGATTCAAACCAGGCCCGTCCTTTATGTTTAAAAATCCAGTGACGGCTATAGATACCAGCAATAAGCGGTAAACCAACGTAGATTAACACAGAAAAAACAATGGTCTGCCAAGGGACTACAAAATTATTAGCTGCCAGCAACCATTTACCTAGAGGAGCGTAGAGAAAAAGCATCGCTAGGGAATTGACTGCTACCATAATTAGGGTATGACCCTGGTTACTGTAGGAAAGATAGCCCCACATCAAGACCATGGCCGTACAGGGAGCAATTCCTAGTAAAATAGCTCCAGCAGTGTAGGAACTAGCTAAACTTACCGTCTGTCCTCGGATAATCTCCGTTTGACTCAACCAAGGCAGAAACAGCCAGCCGAGAAAAAATTGAGCCAGCGCCACCATGGTAAAGGGTTTGATCAGCCAATTAACCACTAAAGTTAAAATAACTGGTTTGGGAGTGCGGGCAGCCCTAAGAGCTTGAGAAAAGTCGATCTTAACCATGATCGGATACATCATGAAGAAAAGACAGATGGCGATCGGAATAGAAACGTTATAGATACTCATGGCATCTAAAGTCCGCGCTACGTCCGGAAATGACCGACCGAGGGCAATTCCCGCCAAAATACAGAAAATAACCCAAAGGGTAAGGTATTTTTCAAAAATACTAAGGCTACCGCCAGCTTTGGCGGCTTTAGGATTGATTTGATTAGTCATCGCACAAAGGGGGAAAGAGAATAATGGGAGATTGGGTAATCCACCTTTATTATTTCAAAAAAAGTTGATATGTCAAGGGTAAAAGCTAGTTATAAAGCTTTAATATTTCTAAAAATCTTGATTGGTTACTGATTTTCCTCGCAGAAACGAGCGGGGACGAGGGAACTAAAACGACGATATTCGGATAGATATTCTTCTAGGAGAAGAAATTGAGATAGATTCAGGCTGTAGTAGATCCAACGACCCTCTTGACGACTGCGGACTAAATTGGCTTCTTTTAGCGTTTTTAGGTGAAAAGATAATTTAGATTGGGCGATATCAAGATGGTCGCGCAATTCACAGACGCATAATTCCTGATGTCGCAACAGTTGCAAAATTTGCAGCCGTAGGGGATCCGAGAGTGCCTGAAAACCAGTGTAAATTTGGGTTAACGAGTCGGGAGATGTGGTCAGAGAGTTGAACATTGAGATGGTCCCTCGGTGGGAAGGAAATAGGAAAGCGGGAAAATTCAGAATTGCAACAAAACTTTATGTATTTTTGTATCGAATCAGGAAAACCAGCGAATCATCCCCTGTATGATAGACAATGGTTTTGACCAGAGACAATGGTTTTGACCAGATTAGCCTTTTAAATCATTGTAAACAGGTTAGGAGACATCATGGAATTATTTGCGGCTCTCAATTTAGAACCCATTTTTCAACTCACCTTCGTGGCGCTAATCATGTTAGCTGGCCCCTTTGTCATTTTCCTACTAGCTTTTCGTGGTGGCGACCTATAAAAACTGCCTCCCCCCCATTGTTATTCGTGCTTTTTTTGACTTCTCTCCTCTTTAGGGAGAGATTTTTTGTCTAAAAGTTAGGAGTCGGGCGTCAGTTAAGTAGGTAGGCGTTAAAAGTTGTCAGACACCCCCCTTATCAAGGGGGGATTAAAGGGGGGACTAAGGGGGGATCGGCACCCCCCTTATCAAGGGGGGCAGGGGGGATCGAACCTAAAATCCATTTTTAATTTAATTATAACCAGCTACTTATCAGTTATCAGTCATCAGTTATCAGATGTGAGTTTTCAGTTATCATACTGAATCTGGTTATTAAAAACTGATTATTTATTCCCCCTCGTGCATGAGTGCCTCTCCTTAATATGTAGCCTATACTGTATAAATCAGTGTTATATTGGTAGCCAGGATGTGGGAAAAAGGCAAAGAAACGGTACAGACAATGAAGTTTATTCACTGGAAAAAGCAGCAGTTATTGATGATTTTTGTCCTAGCGCTGGCAATTTCAGTCGCGTGGGGGACAATTTTGCCTGTTTCTACTAAAAAGCTTCCTGCACCTAATCCCTGTAACCAACTTAGGGGAGATATTCAAAATCGGGCAAAAAAAGATGCAGAAGCTGACCGTTTGAACTTTTTTAATACTGATAAAAAGAAAAAGACAATTGGTGATATTTTAAATTTGTATAAAGAGGTAAATTCTCAAGCTTCTTGTTTTCCACAGGATGAATTATGGGATATCTATGAACAACAATATGATATTAATAAATATCCTGCCTGGATACCTGGGCTTGTTATTCTTGTTTTGGGTGGTATTTTGTGGAATGTTATTAGTGATACCTTAAAAAAATGGCTCAATCAGTCTTTAGAAGCGATTAGTAAATGGATTTATAAAACCTTCGCTGGAACACCCTTATTTGAAAATATTGCTCTTAAAAAGTATCGACAAGCATTAATTAATAAATATCAAAAACTTAATATACCTTTTCGTCCTCATCGTCCCCTAGAAATGCGGGAGATTTATGTTTCTTTAAAAGCTTTTAAAGCGAGCGATCGCTCTTTGATTGAAGCAGAAAATGCGGTGCAAAAATACCGCCGCTTAGTGGTTAAAGGTGCGCCTGGTTCGGGAAAGTCGATGTTATTAAAGTATCTAGCACTTTCCTATTCAGAAGGACGATTCAAAAATTTATCCGATCGTCCCGTGCCAATTTTACTAGAATTGAACCGCCTCAATGAGGCTAATTTGACAGTAGAAAAGTTAGAACAACATTTAGTAGAAGTTTGCGATCGCCATAATTTTCCCAAAGCTAATCGTTTCATCTCTCAAGGTTTAAAAGACGGACGTTTACTGCTGCTTTTAGATGGGTTAGATGAGGTTAGTAGTGGCGTTCGCTCTTCTGTTGTTCGGTGTCTTAAGGACTTTTTAGAATTAGAAAATTATAAAAAATGTCGAGTAATTATTACCTGTCGGACGGCTGTTTATCATAATGAGTTTGTCGATAATACCGAGGAAACTTTAGAGATTGACGAATTTAGTGACCAACAAATGCGCCGCTTTTTGCAAGCTTGGAAGTCGGAAATGCCGCCAGAGAAATCAGTAGAACAATTGATTCAAAACTTGCGAGCTAAACCGAAAATTATGGCACTGGCGCGGAATCCCCTACTGTTAACAATCATCGCTTATCTTTATACTGATACTCCCTTCGTTTTACCTCATTCGCGAGCCGAATTTTACACTCAAGCTACTAATGTTTTATTAGAATTGCGCGATCAAGAAAGAAATATCTCTAATCAATATACTGGTCTCAACAAGCGGCGAGTTCTGCAACATTTAGCACTCTATGCTCAGAATAGCACTAATCGACAACAGCAAGATCGCCGCAGTCTTCTTGATTCTGAAGTATGGGAACAAGTTAAACAAGTCTTACCTTCATTAAATCTAGAGCCTAAAGAGGCTAATTCTATCGTTGATGAAATCGTCAAACGCAGTGGATTATTGCTTCGCATTGATGGCGGACAGCGTTATTATTTTTCTCATCTCACTCTACAAGAATATTTCGTAGCAGCAGCTTTAACAGACAAACAAGATGAATTAATTCAAAAATGGCAAAATGCTCCTAGCGACTGGCTAGAAATTGTCAAGTTATGGTGTGGATTGGCAAACAATAGTACGGATTTAATTACGGCGGTATATCAACAAGATGCACTGACAGCATTTGAATGTCTAGCAGATGCTCAAGAAGTAAAACCAGAAGTTGCTCAGGAGATTATAGATTATTTTAAGACACAATTGAGAACCGATGAATCAATTTGTAGTGCTTTTGGCTCAGTCGCCGCCGATTTGCGTCGTCCCAGAGGGAAAGAATTATTCGATTTTTTAGTTGCTAGTTTAGATAATTCAGACAGCCAAAAAGCAGCGGCTCAAGCCTTATCCGCCACTAATTTGCCTCAAGCAGTAGAAAAATTAGTTATTTACTATGATCCCAATCAACCCCATTTTATAGAAGTGCGAGAAGCGTTGATCAGAATGGGAGGTTTAGCAGTTAATCAACTAGAATCTTTAGCTCGAAAAGGCTCTATAGAAGCAATGGATGATCTAGTTAAAATTGCCATACCAGAAGCGGCTGAGGCACTTGAAAGATTGCAGGAAGATCCGAACTTAAGCGGAAAAGTAAGTTTTCGACTTGCAGCACTGTTGAAGGAGTTAGAAGATAGTCAAGCTGAACGCAATCGCACTCTATCATGAAGGAAAACTAATGCTATTCAGATTCATTCGCCGACTAAAAAATCGAGCCGTTAAACAAAAGCGCCAGCCACAAGAGGTAATCGAAACGGACTTAAATTGGATTTGGCAACCTTTTGAAAATTCAAGCAATTTTCAGTTCTCTGCTACTGTCAAGAAAGTTGCTGCTGCAATTATTGAAAGCTCTGCTGATGATATTCCCACAATCACTCTTGAAGTCGATCCTCGGTTAGTCATTCCTTTATGTGCGATTCAGTTACAAGATGAAATTAATCTGACTCAATTAAGTTATTTAAAAAATGAATTAGAATCAGTTTCAATTAAAAATTTAGCTGCTAAAATAGAGTTTGTTGATCGAGTGTTAAGTAAAATCACTCCAAAGCAGCGTTGGTTATATTTATTTAATAGTCTGACACCTGAATTAAAATTTGCCTTACTGTTTCGCTTAATCAACTACCGCCTACCCACAAGAAACGACTGGCGCAATCTTTTTGAAAAGATAGAATATGAGTTTAAAAAAGGCCGAGAATATCTAATTGTTATAACTGTTGTCTTCTTGCTCTCTCTTGGATCTGTAATTGAAATATTTGCTATTATGCTCAATCAGCAAAAAAGTTGGGTCAATGGCTTGATGGCAATCACAATTGCTGTTGTGCTGTCTTTTTTGATAGTTTTATGGCGAGAAATTATAATCGAAAAAGATAAATCAGAGCCAACTTTATTGATGCAATTGGGCTTACTGGGACCCTGGACGTTTTGCCGAGAATGGTATCGACTACTCAGAAAAAACCTAGTTTGGGAAGGGGTGACAGCTTTGTATGAGCTTGCGGGTGTGAATGCGGCTGTGGTCGTGGTTGTGGCTGTGGTTGGGCCTGTTTTTGTGGCTGTGGTTGGGGCTGTGGTTGTGGCTGTGGTTGGGGCTAGAGCTTGGTTTATAGCTGTAGTTGGGGCTGTGGTTGGGGCTATGTATGGGGCTATGTATGGGGCTGCTTTGGTTAGGGCTGGCTCTAAATCTAAATTTGGAATCTGGGGCGCGGCTGTGTCGGTTGGGATTATGGCTGTGTATTGGGCTGTGGTTGGGTCTATATATGGGGCTGGTTTGGTTGGGTTTATAGATGGGTTTTGGGCGGTGACTGGGGCTTGGTTTGGCGCTGTAGCTGGGTTTTGGGCTGTAGCTGGGTTTATAACTGTGGTTTGGGCTGTAGCTTTGGTTTGGGCTGTAGTTTGGGCTGTGGTTGTGGCGGTGACTGGGGTGGTGGTGGTGGCTGGGTCCGTTGGGGCGGCGACTGTAGCTGGCGCGGTGGCTGGCGCGGTGGCTGGGGTTATTGTCTTTGGTTTGGGAATTTGGTATCTGGCTAAAGAAAAAACAGATTGGCTATGGGTGCGATTCTTGTCGATATTGGCTTTTCCCTGGTTTTGTTGGTTTCCCATTGTATTTGGGTTTACCTCTTTTGCTCTGTATCATCGCCTATCTTGGGAATGGCTATCAATATCCCTATTTTGGCTAGTTATCTTCGGATTTTGTACTGTCCTTTGGGTGCGAGGTAAAGAATTAGAAGAAAAAGCCCGCAACCCCCTCAGAGGCATTTTAGATGGGCAGTGATAGTCGCCCAAACAGTAATAAACTTGACGATGTTATATAAATTCTTCTACTGTTGAGATACAGTGAACAGTAAACAATGAAATGATAACTGATAAGGGACTTGCGCTTTGATAATGTGCCTTTTGGGCGAACGCAGTTCGCCCCTACATTGTGGGCAAAATCCGTTACTGTAGGGGCGCAAAGCTTGCGCCCTCCGATCGATTGGGATATTATTCCCACGCAAGTCCCTAAGCTGTTCGTAATTTAAATTGCTTGTTGAGACGAGGCAAAAGGCAAGAGGCAAAAGGCAACAGTAAAGGGATTGGGGGAGGTTCAGCTAATCTAAGAATAAGCGGTTTAAATGCGTCTTAGCTTAACTGTTTACTGTTTACTGAAAAGCCCCCATTGCCACTTCCCCACTTCCCCACTTCCCCACTTCCCAATTCATAATTTATAATTCATAATTCACAATTCCCACTCCCCCTCTCCTAACAATCGACTGCTAAGATCGAACAGAGCGATCGATCTCTCGCTCCCACGATACCTGATAAAACTATCTATGATCATTAAAAATAACCCCTATTATCGGGCTGTAATCGGCTTTTGGGTCGCTTTCCTTGTGTTTTGGGGTTTTGGAAGTTTCTCACCCATTCTTGCCCAAGCGAAAGAGCAACCAGCCGACGTACAATCGATTACCCCCTACCTTAAGCAATTTCAACAAAAAATTACCGAATTTCGCCTCGACAACGGACTAAAATTTATTATCCTAGAAAATCGCGATGCTCCGGTTATTTCCTTTGTCACCTACGCGGATGTGGGGGGTGCCGATGAACCGGACGGTAAAACAGGAGTTGCCCACTTTTTGGAACATTTAGCCTTTAAAGGCACAAAAACCATCGGTACTAGCGATTATCTTAGCGAGAAAAAAGTCCTCGATCGCCTTGAAGCTATAGACAAAGAACTGCAAGCAGCCAAAAAAGCGGGTAAAAGCGCAGAAGTGGCTAAATTAACGGAAGAATTTCAAAAAACTAAGGCAGAGTCCGAGAAATTCGTCCAACGCAACGAATACGGGCAAATCGTCGAAACTCAGGGGGGAGTCGGTTTAAATGCCACCACTTCCACCGATGCAACTAGCTATTTTTACAGTTTCCCGTCGAATAAATTGGAATTATGGATGTCTTTGGAATCGGAACGATTTTTAGAACCGGTCTTCCAACGGGAATTTTACAAAGAAAAAGACGTAATTCTAGAAGAAAGACGGATGCGGACGGATAATAGCCCCTTGGGTCTATTAATCGAAGCTTTTCTCGATCAAGCTTATACTGTCCATCCCTACAAACGTCCCGTTATCGGCTACGATCGAGATATTCGCAATCTGGAACCCTCAGATATCCAAAACTTTTTCGATAAATTTTATCCTGCCAGTAATTTAACCATAGCTATCGCCGGGGATGTGGACCCAGAACAGGTCAAACAGTTAGCTAAGGTTTATTTTGGTCGTTTTCCCGCTAAACCGAAACCCCCACAGGTGAAAGTAGTGGAACCGAACCAAACCAAAACAAAGGAAATTACCCTAAAATTAGCCTCGCAGCCTTGGTATTTAGAAGGATACCATCGTCCCGCCCTCAATCATCCCGATCATGCGGTTTACGAGGTTATCGCCACTTTAATGAGTGAAGGAAGAACTTCGCGACTGTATAAAGCTTTAGTGGAGGACAAACAACTTGCCCTCGCTGCCCAGGGATTTAACGGCTTTCCGGGGGATAAATACCCGAATTTGCTGTTATTCTATGCTCTGAGCGCTCCTAATGTCAGCCTGGAGGAAGTAGCGCAGGGTTTAAATTTGGAGTTGGAAAGATTGAAAAATGAACCGGTTTCGGAACAGGAATTAGAACGGGTTAAAAATCAACTACGGGCAGCCCTATTAAGAGGTCTTGATTCTAACATGGGCATGGCGCGATCTTTGATTGAATACGAGGTAAAAACCGGCGATTGGCGTAATTTATTCGCCCAATTAGATGCTTATAATGCTGTCACCGCGGCCGATATTCAACGGGTGGCTAAAGAGACTTTTACCCCGGAAAATCGCACTATTGGCCGAATTTTACCGAAATAGAGAGATGGGGAGATAGACGATTTTTCAGTGAGCGGTATTAGGTGAGCATTCACTGAAAAAAAGCTACCTTCTCTCCTCTTCTAGGTTCTGTGTGATAAGTTTAACTTACTATATGATCGATCGATCTTTGTGTCCTTTGTG
Organism: Microcystis sp. M083S1; assembly: GCF_020246405.1. Taxonomy (NCBI): domain Bacteria; kingdom Bacillati; phylum Cyanobacteriota; class Cyanophyceae; order Chroococcales; family Microcystaceae; genus Microcystis; species Microcystis sp. M083S1. Next base: position 14,733 of record NZ_JADBTB010000223.1, on the reverse strand, counting down.
TCTTTGTGGTTCGTTCCACCCCCTCGCTAGGAGGAATGTATCTCAGAATACATTTTACCCACCAAATCCAAGAGAGATCCTTCTCTCCTCCCCAGTGCCGTCTTAACAAATAATTTAGATACCAGTTCATCACCCACTGCAGGATCGCAGAATCCAACCCAGTAAGACTCCAATACCACCAAAGCGGACAATTTGCCAAAAAACTTCCCCCAGCAGTCCGCGACGGATTCCTTCCCAGAATAGGCGCTTTAATTCCCCTTCTTTGAGTAAATTGCTTTCTAAAATTACCTCTAATTCTTGAATCTGTTCGCGAATTTGTACCAATTCCTTTTCTAGTTCAGGTAGGGGATTTTCCCGCCATTGGGGTTCTATTTGGCTAAATTGTGCTTCTAGGTCTTTTTTTTGCTGTTCTGCTTCTTTGATCTGTCGATAACGGTCTTTTAGTGTTGCGATCGCCGCTTCGACTTCTGCAATTGCTTGGGTAAATTCTGCCGATTCATCGTTAGGGTATGGGTTTTCTTCTAAGGACATGGACTCGATCCGATTGCCTGCGTCTAAACTATAGTTATAGACGATTTTACGGTTTTACGAGACCTTTTGATTATGATTCCATCCCCTGTCTCTTCCTCATCTCAGACTCTTGATGATCTATCTACCCTGGAATTGGCGCGGATTTTGGCGGAACGTTTGGCGATCGCACCGATTGACTGGCATCGTCTGAAGGCCAATCGTAATGCTCGGGCCGCTGAACAATTAGGGACGGCTTTGGTGTTTTTATTAGATAATCAGCCAGAAGAAGCACTTCCTCGGCTACAACAGGCTACAGGCTGGCTCGATCGCTCGATTTCTGCTCCTCCCTGTCCTTCTCACGGTCATGGCCATTAATTAAACCAGCGTTCCTGTTTAATTTGTTTACAAAGTTTCAGTTGGGTTCCTTTTTGATTCCAGTGAACTTGGTCGAAGATTTGATATAACATACACAGTCCTCGGCCATTTTCCGCTTCTTCGGGGGGAAAATTGGGACAATCGCAACTACAGCCATGATGGTGACAACCTGGCGTAAATCCACAACCTTCGTCGGTAATTACCCAAGAATACTCGTCTTTACTGCTGGAAAAGTGAACGACCACGGTTTTGCTGGGATCGAGATGATTGCCGTGTTTAGCGGCATTAACTAAAGCTTCTTGCAATCCTAATCTAATTTCTGGTTCTAATTCTTCGGGAATACTAGCGGTCAATAAATCTAAAATCGGACAAAGATACAAGGTGGAAGCGAAACTCATGGTGTTCCAGCTTCGTTTGCTTGTTGGCAGTGAAATAGCAATCACACGTTTTACCTCTAGCTTTTATTAAATGACTGTTCTCTTACAGAAAGATTAAGGTCTCTTAACCGTCGATCTAGTTGATTGCCATACCTAATGAGTCATATTTTGTCCCTTTTCTGTCTCTGAGATGGATTAGATATTTTTATGATTGATCTACAAACCAATCGAGAATCAAGGCCACTTTGAGCGGGTAATTAATCAAAAAAGTAGTTGACTGGAACGGATACTAATATGCTTTAATTCTTAACCATTGACTTTTCAGCTATAAACGGCTAAAGTGTCTGGGTTTTCCTCCCATTTCATCCTACCATATTCGCTGTTTTTTGTCTAAGAAAAGCGACGCATTCGACGTGGGGAGTTTGGGGAAAGAAATCAGCTGTTTGCACTTCTAGCAGTTGATAATCGCCTGTTTGACAGAGATATTGCAAGTCTCTGGCTAAAGTTGCACTTTGACAACTGATATAAACAATGCGTTGACTTTGCAGCTGTAACAGGCTATCAAGGACAGAGCGATCGCAACCTTTGCGGGGCGGATCGAGTAGAATAATGTCGGGTTTAACTGTCAGTTGCGGTAAAGTTTTTTCTACGGCCCCCAAAATAAAGGTTGTGTTGGTAATATTATTTAATTGGGCGTTAATCTTGGCTCGATCGAGGGAAAAGCTATAGGATTCTAGTCCAATCACCTCTTTAACCCGTTTAGCGAGGGGTAAAGTAAAAGTACCGATGCCACAGTAGGCATCAATAAGAATTTCTTCACCTTTAAGGTCTAATTTCTGACAAATAACCGCAAATAAGGCTTCAGCAGCCTCTGTATTAACCTGAAAAAAGGTATCGGCAGCCAATTGATAGGTTAATCCGGCGAACTTTTCGGTAATATAGTCCCTTCCGGCGATAGTTGTGGTCTGAGTGCCAAAAATAGCATTACCTCGATCGGGGTTATAATTCAGGGTTACACCGACTAAATTGCCGTATTTTGCCAGCCATTGCCGCGCCTGTGCCTCAATTCCCTGTAAATTATGATCATTACTAATCAGGGTTAATAAAATTTCTCCGGTGTGGCGGCCAATTCTCAGGGATAAATGGCGTAATTGTCCTTGATGGGTCTTTTCATCATAAATTGACCAGCCTTGCTCCTGAATATCCCGTTTTATCTCTGCTAGAAACGGATTTAAAGCCTGATCTTGAATCGGACATTGATTGAGATTAATCAGATGATGGCTGCCGCGACGATAATAACCTGCTTGCACATTGCCGGTGGGGGAAAATCCGAGGGGATAGGTAGCTTTATTGCGATAAGCGAGGGGAGAATTACCAGTGAGGGGAGGATAAACTAAAGGATCGGTAAAACCGCCAATTCTGGTTAATACCTCTTGTACTTGCTCTTTTTTGACCTGCAGCTGAAATTGATCCTCGATGTGTTGCCATTGACAGCCACCACATTTATCGGCAACGATGCAGCGGGGACGGATACGATGGGGAGATGCTTGTAGAATAGTTTGTAGTTTGCCGATCGCATGACTTTTTTTGATATAGGTGATGCGAGTTTGAATGCGATCGCCAATAACCGTATCCGGCACAAAAATCACCTGTCCTCGGTATTTTCCCACACCTTCGCCCGTATGGTTGAGGTCGGTAATCTCGATCTCGATTAAATCACCTTGTTGCATAGTTAGGGAAACCAGTTTTCATCCAGGGTTTCTGCTGGGGTAATAATGACTTCTATAGGAATTTCTTGCTTGCTCAATTTCGAGACTATTTGCCTAGCTTTTCCATAACAAGAATCGAAAATTTCGAGGAGATAAGGTTTTAAGCTAGGACTGTCTTCCAGCAGATCGGCAATTTGAACTCGAAAATTAATAATTTCCGCTTCCCATTGATTAGCATTATACTCTCTTTCTGTCTGCCAATAAACTAACTTGAGCAGATGAGCTAATAATTGAATTAACAAACTTTTGAGAGCGTGTCGATTATTTTTTCCCATGCTTGCTAATTCCTCGATCAGATTAGTCCAGTCTACCGAGGCAAAATCCTCCTGTCGTAATTGGTTAACGGTTGTCTCGATCCATAGCTGAAAATCTCGATCGTATAGGCTGATCTTCGAGATCGGTATTTGAGCGGTCATGGGGGGTAAACAGTAAAAACAATCCAACTCTATTCTACAATCAAAAGTTAATTTTTCTAAAATCCTAGATCAGCTTTGGCAATTTTGGCCGCCGCTAAAACTTCCTCATCGGGTAATTCTCGCCAGTCGGTTGCGCCTATTTCAGTATAGAATTTTTGATCGTAGGCGCGAGTACGAATTACCACCGGCATAGGGACCGCATGACCTAAAACTAAAGCTTGTTGTTTTGAGTCTAATTTTGCTAAAACTGATCGCAAACTTCCCCCTCCAGAAACCCCAGTAAATATGGCTTCGATGTCCTTTTCATCGTTTAATAAACAGGTGATTCTCGTCCCTACCTGAGACATAACTTCGTTATCAATTCCTGAAGGTCTTTGATCGACAATTAAGAGAGTAACAAAGTATTTTCGCATCTCCCTGGCGATAGTTCCAAAAATAGTTTGATGCACCACGGCAGAATCTAAAAATCGATGAGCTTCTTCAATGGTAATCACTAACTGTTGCGGCCGATCAACGGGGTTTTTAGTTTGTAAAAAATATTCAGCTTTTTTAACATAATTAGCATGAATCCGACGGGTGATCATATTGGTGGCTAACATATAGGAAAGCATATTACTTTGGGAGCCAAATTCAATAACAACGTGCTTACCTGCATCTAAAGCTTGTAAAACCTGAGCGATATAATTGTGGGGACAAGGACTTTTTAAATATTTCAAACTCTCCAGACGCATTAATTTTCTCTGGAGGGACATGATTGATCCCGCATGGCCTTGTTTTTCCGTACAGAAGATTTTAATATCCTCGTTACTCATATTTAATAACTGAGTAATCCAAGATTCTCCATACTCGTTATAGAGAATATTGGCATTATCTAAACTAGCTTCTGAGATGCCTAATTCCCGACCGATTAAACGAATATCTTCGATTTCAATCTGATTATAACTTAAGAATAATTCCTGCGCTCCTCGTACTCCCCGGCGTTTGGTAGAATCGGGATCGAGGGTATAAATTTCCACCTGTCCGGGGAATAATTGACATAATCCTTTCACCGTAGAAACCTCCTTCCCTTCTTTCATCGCTTCCCAACCGTATTCCGAGTGCATATCAAACATGAGGTTAACCCCTGCTTGTTTGCGAATAATACCCGAAATTAAGAGCCTGGTTAAAAAGGATTTTCCCGTCCCGGATTTGCCAAAAACACCGTTACTACGCTCCACAAAGCGATCGAGATTAATACATATTGGCACGTCCATGTCAAGGGGTTGACCAATAGCAAAATTCTTTCTGGTGGGATCATCTTCCCAACCGAAAACCATGCGAAAATCCTGCTCACAAGCTTCATAAACTTGGCTAAAATGCGCGGGAATAGTTTTAACTGGCAGTAATTCTAAATCGGCGCTGGTTTGGGGTTGAAAAGAGCCTAAGGAAGTGTCGGAAACTGCCGGGGAATTACCTCCAGTCGGTGTGAACATGAGCATAGGCGATAGTTCAATAGTACCATAAGTACCGCTACCCGCTAAAACATCGCGCATAAAACTATCATCGGGATGGGGAGGATTCGCGATAATTCGGGGACTAGAGTTACCCAGGGAGACATCGGTGAGGAGACAGAAAAAACGCGAGCGAGTGCCTTGCACAACCAAAAACTTACCGACGCGCATATCTTCTACCGAAATATCCGGATAAAGACGGATTTCTAAACCTTCACTCAGGGAACCTTGAATAACCGATCCGAGGGGCTGTTCACTCATGCTAACCTTGATTTGTGGCGATCTATCTCCCTATTCTGTCACTTTTCCGTTAATCGGTGCAAACTCGATCGGGTACAGTCATCAGTGATCAGTAAACAGTGATCAGTGAACTTAAAACTCAAAACTGATAACTGATAACTGATAAAGGGGTTTAAGAAAAAAATCGGGTTGATCAACGGGAAGCAAGGCAATAGCCAAGGGAGAAGAGAATGCCACTAAAAAAGTGAAGATTAACCGCTATAAACTTGCAGTTACTGACTAGCTGAGGTTGGTCGTGATTTTGGTTAACGTGGTGGACTAATTGCCAAGCGAAAGGGAGACTAAGGAAGATTAAAAGGGTGAGAGGGGGATAAACCTGCAGCAGCACAAAAACCACCGTTAAAACATAAACGATAACCGTCACTGCGGTTAAAACTTTAGAACCTTTTAAAGTACCTAAACGAGCAATAGGTGATTTTTTACCCGCTTTGAGATCATCGGCGACTTGATGGAAATGGGAACAAAAAAGGATGATAGAAGTGGTAATCCCGATAATAATTGAAGCCGCTAGACTAGAGACAGAAAAAGAACCTGCTTGGGAATAGTAGGCAGCGGCAATCGCCAAGGGTCCAAAAGTAAAGAAACAGATAATTTCACCTAATCCTTGATAACCGAGACGGAAGGGAGGCCCTTGATAGGTATAGCCCAAAAAACAGCAGAGGGCGATTAATTCTAGGATCATCCAATCGCCTCGCCAATAACTAATAGCAAAAATACCAGCAATACCCACTAATAGAAAAAGATTACTTAGCCAGAAAATTAAAGATTTATTGCCAGTTAAATTAACGATCGAATGAGCTTTATTAACATCGATCCCAGTATCGGCATCAAAAACATCATTACTGAGATTTAACCAAGCGAGAATTAAAATAGCTGAGAGGATAAAAGTGGCAAAAATCGGCAGAGAAAATCCACCTGTTTCCTGATAAGCGATCGCTGTTCCCAGAATAATCGGTATAATCGCCACACTATACATTGGTGGTTTAAGGGCTGCTAACCAGAGTTTTTTGGGTGAGGGAGTGGTGATAGTATCGGTGGTCATAGCTGAATAATAATCAGGAAAACTCGATCGCTCTAGGGATAAAAAACGAGGGTTTAAGGTAGAATTATAGCTTTTTGTGCCTCAACTAGAAAGGCGGCATTTCCTATTTGTGGTGATCAACAGAAGTTATTAAAAATGGCAGGGGTGCAGGGGATGCGCCCAAAATTTAACATAGGGTGTTATTCTCTAGACGGTAAGCTGAAAATTCCTATAACTTTCCTAGCCACCGATGAGAGCGATCGCTAAAGATGATATTCTTTATATTCACCATGAGGATGTACCTGTTTATAAAAAAGGGGGTTCAGTGGTGAGAAATAGTTATTTTTGGGCGCTAAAATCGATCGCCTGTGGAGCGCGTCGGGGACAGGATTGGGAGTTTGATGCGGAGGTGTGGGTGGCGCTGGTGCGGATGTTGCTCTGTTTTGCCAATTCTGGCTATTTGGGGGATGGTGAGACAATTTTAGAGTTTACTGTCGATTGTCCCATTCCCGAACCTTTGCGGGGGATATCTACTTACTTATAGCTTCGCTGAGATAGTTAGCGGTGGATTCCACTAGGGGAATAGTATTTTCGTATAACATTCGCGTCGGTCCGATAATGCCAACACTACCGACGGGAGTATCTCCCTGTTTATAAAAAGCGGAGATAAGAGTACAAGGACGCATGGATTCCAGAGGATTTTCGGAACCAATAGTGATTTTGACTTTTTTAGCTGATTTTTCCGGTTCTGGTCTTTGTAAAATCAGGGGTAAAAGGCGATCCTGTTCCGCTTCCAATAGATGCAGTAACATTTGTACTTGTTGCCATTGGGCGAATTCTGGCTGTCGAATGACTTCAGCGACACCATGGACGATAATCTCCGGGGTGGCAGTGGATTGGAGACTAGCGCCGATTTCTTGGCTTAATTGTTGGAGAAAATGGGTATAACGGGTAAATTCTCGCTCGATTTGCTGCCAATCGAGGTTAATTAAATCTGCCAAGCAATAACCTTTTAATTTTTCCCCGAGAAAATTAGAGAGGATTTGTAATTCTTCTGCTAATCCATCCTTCTTGTCCGTTGCCATAGACTCAGGAATCTCTATCATAACCGAGCGTGTTTGTAAACTATCTGTAACAATAATTAACATTATCTGCCGGTCCGAGACGGGGACTAATTGCAGATGACGCAGGGTATTGGTGAGGGTGTGGGGGAGGGTAACGATAGCGATATAACCGCTTAAACCGGCTAAAAGTTGGGTGGCCCGTTGTAGCAGACTTTCGAGACTCCAAGCAGGAGACTTAGCGTTTTTATGCAGATAATAGCCGATTTTTTCGCCGATACGGTCATCGGGAGTCATTAACTCATCGACGTAGAGACGATAACCCCAATCGGAGGGAATGCGTCCGGAGGAAGTGTGGGGTTGATAGAGTAAACCTTCTTTTTCCAGTTTACCGAGAGCATTGCGAATAGTGGCGGAACTAATAGTAAATTTGTACTCTTCGAGTAGAGTTTTCGAGCCAACTGGTTCGGCCGTGGCAATATAATGTTGGATTGTGGCCTTAAGGATATGTTGATAGCGATCGCTGAGATGGTTTCTAGCGGACATAGGGGAATAATCTTAACAAAAGATTTATAACATTTTTTTAGACAGTATAACGCTTAATCAGTTATCAGTTATCAGTAGTCAGTTATCAGTTATCAGTTATCAAGGTTCTTCGTTACTTGGTATGGTTCGATCGGGTGGCATAAATCGACTATATCCTTATCTGGCAAGAGATTTAATTGATTAGTTCGCTCTAGATCAAAAACAATTGACAAAAATCGCAGCAATGTCTGTCTCTATAAGGGTTTCATTCCTTATAACCCCGTCCATTGCAGAAGACAAACCGAAGAACCGTAATCAATGGGGAGAAAGGGGATAGTTTACCCCTCTCTTTTCCCGATGGGGGCGATCAAAATTAGTAACGGGGAATATTAGGATCGACGAGGAGGGAATAAGCATCGATGCCACCGTTAATATTTTTAACATTAGTAAAACCCTGACTTTGTAGCCATTGGCACATCTGTAGGGATCTCATGCCATGGTGACAGATAACGAGGGTTTCTGCTTGGGGGTTGAATTGGCTGGCAATAGTGGGCGACCATTCTTGGTATTGACTCAAGGGTAAAATGGTAAAATTGGCTACAAATGCCATGGCAACTTCCTCCGGTTCGCGCACATCAATAAGTTGTAAATTAGGATCATGATCGGCTAAACGGAGAGCGAGTTCATGGACGCTAATTTCGGGAATGCTCATAGATTTGGTTTTAAGAATCGGTTATCTTTCCTTTAGAGTAGCAAATCGAGGGACCCTGAGCGGTTATCTGTGAACAGTGCCTAGGTTGTGATGATGGTGAGGAGAATTCTGAGGAACAAAAAAAGCGCATTTGTCCCCGGCTGGATTTCAGTTAAGCTTTGATCAGAGGTTATTGCAGGAGGGAGTTATTGATACCGAATAGATTCACCCAGATGTATTGCGCTGAAGCTATCTTTTCCCCAGTTTTTTATCCTCTGATTAATTTCTAATCTGTACTGCATTCTCTCCCTCTCCCCACCTCCCCACTTCCCCACTCCCATCCCCCCACCTCCCCACTTTATAATTCATAATTCATAATTCATAATTCCTCCCAGCTTATGATTCCCCTACAATTAACCCTGAAAAATTTTCTCAGTTATCGCGAGGCAGTGCTAGATTTTCGCGGATTACATACTGCCTGTATTTGTGGTGCCAATGGTGCGGGAAAATCCTCTTTACTCGAAGCAATTACTTGGGCAATTTGGGGAGAAAGTCGCGTCTCGATTGCTGATGATGTCATTCATGCGGGCAGCGATTATGCGCGGGTAGATTTCGAGTTTAGTTATGGGGGAGAAATTTATAAAATTATCCGTAGTCGTCACCGGGGGGGAAAAGCTTCTGGTTTAGATTTTCAGGTGATTAATGATCAAAGTTTTCGTCCTTTGTCGGGCAAAAGTATTAAAGATACCCAAGCACAGATTAATACTTATCTAAAAATAGACCATAAAACTTTCATTAATTCTGCTTATTTACGACAGGGACAAGCGGACGAGTTTATGAAACAGCCTCCCAGTGGTCGTAAACAGATTTTAGCAGAATTATTACAACTCGATCGCTATGAAATTTTAGCAAATAAAGCTAAGGATATATCGAAACAATTTGATGGACAGTCCCTCCAGATTGAGCAGCAAGTAGAAACGATAAAACTCCGTCTTCAGGAGAAAAATTCTTATCGGGAACACCTGCAAGAGTTAAGCACCCAAATTAACCAAATTAATCAAGAACAAGAGGTAAATAATCGGCGTTTACAGCAACTGCAAGGGGAAGAAAATCAGCGTCATAATTGGGAAAAACAGCTGCAGTGGCAAAGAGAACAGGAGCGAGCTTTATTAGCGGAAATCGAGAGATTAGACCGGGAAAAAGTTAGTCTAGACAATCAATTAAATCAAATAAGGACTATTCTTCATCGCAAAAATGAGATTATTACCGCACACGAGCGCCTAATCAATTTAGACCAGAAAGAGGCCAGTTTGTCAAGTCAATTGCAAGCTTGGCAACAGGCCCAGTATGATAAACAACAATTAGAACAGAAATTACAGCAAAAAATTAACGAATTTACCCTTCCCATCCAACAAACGAGCGCTCGTTTAGAAGAATTGGGAAGACAGGAACAAGAAACTCAAAAAATTATCGAGCAAGCGGGAGATATTCAAGCAGGATTAGAGAAGTTAAATTATCATCGTCAACGTCTTCAGGAATTGGATAGATTAGCTTTAAAATATGCTCCTTTAAATAGCAGAAAAGCTGATCTAAATATGCAGTTGGAACGGGAAAAAGCCAGGATTAATGCTCGTTGGGAACAATTGCAAAGAAATCGGCAACAATTAGAGACAGAAATCGCTCGTATTCCTCTACTAAGAGAGGAAGCTCTCAATTTAGCCAAACGGATTAAGGAACTAGATAAAAAACAAACCTATTGTGAACGAGTTGAAGAAAAGGAAACTCTTAAACAAGTGGATAAAAAAAGTTTATTGGATCAACAGAAAAGATATGAAGAACAACTTTTAGAGTTAACTGATAAATTGGAAAAATTAAATATTCCCGATTCGGTTTGTCCTTTGTGTGAACAGAATTTAGACAGTCATCACCGTCATCAAGTAATCAGGAAAACCCATCAACATCAAGAACAAATTCAAGAGCAAATTTGGTCTCTACAGGAACGGATGGCAGACTGCGATCGAGATTTAAAACGTTTAGGGGAGGAATTAGCCCAAATTAAACAAGAATTGCCAGTAAGATCGAATCTACAACAAAAGTATGTGCAGTTGGAAGTCAAGTTAGAAACTATTGAAGAAAAGGAAATAGAACTAGAGAAAACCGAGGAGATACTTGTCCAGTTAGAAGCACTTTTAAGCAGTGGCAATTATGCCTTAGAACTACAGCAAGAATTGCAAATTGTCAATCAAGAAATCGCCTTCTTAAACTATGATGAACAAAGTCATGCTTTAGTCAGAGGAGAAGAAAAAAGATGGCGTTGGGCAGAAATTCAAGAATCAGAACTTAAGCAAGCAAACCGTCGTTTAGCTAATATCAATGCCGAGAAACCTAATTTAATTAATCGATTAGCTAGACTAGAACAGGAGAAACAAGAACTAGGTCAAAACTCCCCACTTAAACAGGAAATTGAACGCTTAGAAAAGCTTATTCAAAACTTGAATTATGATCGCGGTGAACATCAGAATATTCAAAATCTGATCCGACAATTACAGGGAGTAAGATTACAGTATCAAGACTGGCAACAAGCAGAAAAAAATTATCCAGAAATAGCCGCTAAAATCGCTGACATTGAGCAAAGATTACAGGTGCGAAATGAGGATCACCAGAAGATAAATCAGGAGTTAGCCAATATTAGTCAAAAGATTGGTACTTTGACCGACTATCGCCAAGAAATAGCCGTGTTATCGACTAATATTCAACAGCGAAGACAGATAATTGATGGATTGCTCTCCCAAAAAGGCCGGGTTGAGGAGAAGTTACATCAACTAGAAACTTTAGGTAAACAACTGACAGAAAAAGAGAGTGATTTAGCTAAAGTTAAAAAACAATATACAGTTTATAAAGAGTTAGCCATAGCTTTCGGTAAAAATGGTTTACAAACTATGATGATTGAGAATGTTTTACCAGAGTTGGAAGCACAAACTAATCATATTTTAGCTCGCTTAACTGGTAATCAATTTCATGTGCATTTTTTAACCCAAAAAAGTGGTAAAGGTACTAAGAAACAGCAACAAAAGTCAATCGATACTTTAGATATTATTATTGGTGATACCAGGGGATCCCGTCCCTACGAAACCTATTCAGGAGGAGAAGCTTTTCGGATTAATTTCTCGATTCGATTAGCTTTAGCGAGATTATTGGCACAAAGAGCGGGAACAGCCTTACAAATGCTCATTGTTGACGAGGGATTCGGAACTCAGGATGCGGAGGGATGCGAGCGCTTAATCGCGGCAATTAACGCTATATCCGCCGATTTTGCCTGTATTTTGACTGTAACTCATATGCCCCAATTTAAAGAAGCTTTTCAACATCGCATCGAAGTCCGCAAAACCGAACAGGGTTCCCAATTAATGTTATTATCCTAGAAAAAATATTGATGTAAAGATGGAAAGAATTACGGTCACAGTAAAACTATTTGCTATTTATCAAGAAGTCTATCAAACTTCACAATTAAACCTCGAATTTCCTGCCCACACTTCCGTGGCAGCAGTGTTAAACTATATTATAGCCCCCTATCCTCAATTAGAAAGATGGCGCGGTGTTACTCGTTTTGGAGTTAATCTTCAGTTTGTTTCGGGAGAGAAAATCCTCGAAAATGGCGATGAGATAGTTTTAATTCCCCCCGTTAGTGGTGGCTAAATGGAGATAGGGAAAATCACAAAAGTTGACTGTCACCTTTTTTCCTTTTTACTTTTTCCTTGATATCCCGTGTCTAACTGGCAAATTCCCCCATCGGTAGAGCTTCCCCAAGAGTTTTTAAAAATAGTCCAAGACTATACCCCAGAGTCGAATGGCAGCGTCGTGGCACAAATATTATGGCATCGCGGTGTCCGGGATGTGGTGACTCTGGGGACGTTTCTGGATGAGAAAGCTTATCAGTCAAAAACTCCCTTTGATTTTGGGCAAGAAATGAACTTCGCCGTCAAAAGACTGGAAAAAGCCCTAAATAAAGGTGAAAAAGTGACTATTTGGGGTGATTTCGATGCCGATGGTGTCACCGCTACCAGTGTCCTCTGGGAAGGATTGGGACAGTTTTTCCCACCCTATCAACAGTTAGATTATTACATACCCGATCGCCAAAAAGAATCCCACGGCCTCAATTCTCCTGGTATCGAGAAACTAGCGCGTCAAGGAACCAGTTTAATCGTCACCTGTGACACGGGAAGCACGAATATCGCCGAAATTGACTATGCAAACAGTCTAGGCATCGATATTATCATCACCGATCATCATACCCTACCCGACGAGCGCCCCGAGGTGATTGCCCTGATTAATCCCCGCTACTTTGTGGAAACCCATCCTTTCTATCATCTTTCTGGGGTTGCCGTTGCTTATAAATTAGTGGAAGCGATGTATATAACCCTGCCAGATATTCCCAGAAAACCCCTAGAAAATTTACTCGATTTAGTGGCGATTGGTTTAATTGCCGATTTAGTCAAATTGACGGGAGAATGTCGTTATTTAGCCCAAAAAGGTATTCAAAAACTCCAAAACACTCAGCGTTTGGGAGTTAAAAAATTACTCGATTTATGTAACAAAACCGGAGATAGACCGCTGGATATATCCTTCGGTATTGGACCGCGCATTAATGCCGTCAGTCGCATTTATGGCGATGCCAGATTTTGTGTAGAATTACTTACCAGTGAAGATGAAAAACGTTGTCACGAATTAGCTGAACAAGCGGAATTGGCCAATATTCGTCGCCAAGAAATCCAACGGGATATTATTAAACAAGTTCAGAAAAAATTAGAGAGAATTGATCTTTCTACCACTAATGTAATTATTTTAGATGATCCCCAATGGATGGCGGGAATTTTAGGATTAGTTGCGGGACAAATTGCCCAAGAATACCAACGACCAACAATTTTATTAAGTACCAGTGAACCACCTTTTGCTAAGGGTTCCGCTCGGTCAATTCGCGAGATCGATCTCTATCAATTAGTATCCTCTCAATCCCATCTTTTACATCGTTTTGGTGGTCATCCTTTGGCCGCAGGTTTAAGTTTAACCATAGAAAATTTACCCCTATTTATTGAGGGAATTAATCAACAGTTGCGACGCACAGGAATTGATTTAACTTCCCTTTCTTCCGAGATAGAAGTGGATGCGGTGGTGACGGTTTCCCAATTGGGAAAAAATCTATTTAGAGAATTAAAATTACTGGAACCCTGCGGGATGGGTAATCCGACACCGAAGCTATTAATTCAAAATTGTTATTTTCAAAATCTTTGGCATAAAAATCTTGAGGATTTCAAAGGCAAAAAAATCGCTTATCCCCGGACAACTTTTGATATCTGGGATAGTTCAATCGAGCAGGGTTTCCCCGGTATGTGGTGGGGTCATCACAAAGACGAAATTGCTGCCGATACCCGTTATGATGCCGTAGTTGAATTAGATTTTAATACCTACAAAAATCGCTATGAAGTGCGCTTAATTGCCCTGCAAACTTATCAACAACAATCCCTAACCTATAGCAATAAAAAAGATTTTTTAATCGACAATCGCCATCGAGAAATTAGTCAAGAAGTTAGCCAATTAAATCCCCTTTTTCTCCTGGAATGTCCCCGGGATTGGACAAAACTTTCCAGGGAATATCAACAGGCAATTTTACGCGATAAAAAGTTAGTTCTTGCCTATGCTAGTCCTTTGAAAAAATCCGCTCACACCACATGGATAAACCTTGTGGGGATTGGGAAATATTTAGCTAGAACTAAAACCAGTATTTCCCGTCAACAATTACAAAACCGCTTAAACCTCAGTTATCATACCCTAGAATTAGGATTAATTTTCCTAGCAGAAAATGGCTTTAAAGTCAAGAAAAATCAAGAAAATTTATCCTTTGAATTAGTCAATCATGAGGCAAAAATTAATAAGATTGAGCAATTTCTAGAAGCAGTGGCCCTAGAAAACTTTCTCCAGCAATACTTTGCTACTGTTCCCCTAGAAATTCTGCAAACAATTCTTAATCATGAAGACTCGATCGATTTCTAGTTATAACCCGGCTCTCTTGGATTTGGTGGGTAAAATGTATTCTAAGATACATTCCTTCTAGCGAGGGGGTGGAACGAACCACAAAGACACAAAGGACACAAAGATTGATCGATCATATTGTAAGTTAAACTTATCACACAGAACCTAGAA
>NZ_JADBTB010000222.1:0-20824 GCF_020246405.1 Microcystis sp. M083S1 | reverse complement strand
CTGATGTTTTTTCTTAAAGTTAGGATACTTAGTACGACCAGCCAAGAAATTAGTAAAAGCTGTTTGTAGGTGTCTTAACCCTTGTTGTAAAGGTACACAGCTAACTTCGTTTAAAAACTCTAATTCTTCTTGCTTTTTCCACTCGGTTAGCATTGAAGAAGTTTGAGCGTAGCCTACTCTTTCTTGTCTTTCGTACCAAGCTTGTGTTCGTTCGTGGAGAGCTTTATTGTAAACCAATCTTACACAGCCCAATGTGCGCCGCAATAGCGACTCTTGTTTTGGTGTGGGGTAAAATCGAAACGAATAGGCTTTTTCCATGCCTCACATTTTAGCATATATCGTGTAAATGTGCTAATATTTGACGGTAAAGCCGTCGTAGAACGACGGGGTTTCAGACCCAAAATTTTCGATGATCATCGCAGGAGAAAGAAGCGGAGTCGGTAAAACTACGATTACTCTGGCAATCTTGGCCTATTTAATCAGTCGTGGCGATCGAGTGCAATCTTTTAAAGTCGGGCCCGATTATATCGATCCCATGTTCCATAGTCATTTTACCGGTCGCCCCTGTCGCAATCTCGATCCGGTTTTAACTTCTGAAGACTATGTAAAAACCTGTTTTGCCCAACATTGTCAAAATGTCGATTATGCTCTGATTGAAGGGGTAATGGGGTTATTTGATGGTATTCAATTAAGCGATACTCAATTTCCCGATTATGCCAGTACCGCCCATATTGCCCGTATTTTAGGGCTTCCTCTGCTGTTAGTTATCGATTGTAGTCGTTTATCTACCTCTGTCGCCGCTATTGTCCGCGGTTATCAATCTTTAGACAAAAATCTCCATCTAGCTGGAGTTATCCTCAATCGTGTTGGTAGCGATCGCCACCTGCAATTACTGCAAACCGCCCTAGAATCGATCAATATGCCGATTGTCGGGGTTCTGCGTCGTCAAGATTCCCTGACAATTCCCGATCGCCACCTAGGATTAGTTCCCAGGGATGAACTAGGAGAAATCAGGCAACTGCAAGATCAACTGGCTTCTATTGCCCAAAACTGCTTTAATTGGGACATTCTCTTGCCTTTACTGACTATTTCTCCCCAAGAGAACCCGAAAAATCCCACAGAATCAAATAAGCTTTTTCCCCCTATCCGTATCGGTATTGCCAGAGATAAGGCTTTTAACTTTTATTATCCCGATAATCTCGATATTTTAGCCAATTTAGGCGCGGAATTAATCTTTTGGAGTCCCTTGCAAGGGGCAAATTTGCCCGAAAACCTGCAAGGATTGTACTTTGGTGGCGGTTTTCCCGAAATCTTTGCCCCGGAATTAGCAGCTAACACCCCTATCTTAACTCAGGTGAGAAAAGCGATCGCCTCCGGAATGCCCACCTACGCCGAATGTGGGGGATTAATGTATTTATGTGACAAAATAATTGATTTTGAGCAAAAAAATCATTCTATGTTGCAAATAATCCCCCAATCTGCTATAATGTCGCCGAAGTTAACCCTAGGTTATCGGCAAGCCATCGCCAAACAGGAGACGATCCTGCTCAAAGCAGGTCAACCAGTGCGCGGCCATGAATTCCATCGCTCCCAATTAAGCGGGGTGAGCGACGCACCGATTTATCAACTGCAAGCATTCCCCAAAAGTGCTATCAATGCCGAAGGGTGGCAAGGTAAGAATCTGCACGCTTCCTATCTCCATCTACATTTTGGAGGCCAACTGAGCCTGCCGAAAAAATTTTTAGCTGCCGGCCTTGATTTTTTCCGCACAGCTGCGTTAAGCTAATTGCAGATAAATTCAATAATTAATCCGTTCAGGGATACAGGAGGTGATGTCGATGGTAGAAAGTAGTAAAAGCATGGGTCTCTTAATCGACAATAGCCGGCTGTGCGCCGGGGCTGTTCTCTAGACCCCCACGTCTAAACAAGATTTAGACTAGCTGGAGTTCCTTCCGGCAGTCTGGTGTCGATTCCGATGACCCGCTACACCGCCCTTACCGAGCAATTGGTAAGGGCGGATAGTTTTTGGGGGTTTCCCGTCATCTGAGAACCCCAGAACCAGAAGTAATACTAAATCCGTTGAGTATAGGCTAGTTATGAGGAGAGGCACTCATGCAAAAGAGGGAATAGATAATCAGTTTTTAATAACCGGATTTAGTATAATGCCAATTTTGTCCTAAGTGAGCCTTTCTTCACTTTAACTCTACGGGCGCAAACTAACCCAGCGCCGCTTCTGGTTTGGGGACACCGTTTTAACGCCATTGACCGAGATAATATCATTGGCTAAATTGTCCGCCATCATGGGAATTAATCGATTTATATTATTTTTATAAGCTTTTATCCAGAATTGAGAGAGTTTCTCTCTCGCCTCCTCATTGACGTAGATAGTTTTATCTGGCATAATCAATACCATTGCCACATCACCGGAGTTTTCCGTGACGGCAAAGACAAACTGATCACGGTCGGACTTGAGACCTTCGTACCAGTAGTCTATGTGTTCTTCTAATTCGTATTCATAGAGAGCTCGTTCCATCTTGCCATCTTCTAGCAAGGCTTTACGCAGTGTATTGGCTATCTTTCTTTGTTTCATGGTCTTGTACCTGTTTTTGTGGGCGTTAAGTTTTGCTGATTAGGCATCACTCCATATTTAACAGTGCCACTATAGAAATTATCAATTAATCTGACAACAACCCAGTCCAGTCGTCGTTATCAAAATCAGAGAACCTTGCCCGACTCGTCTAGATGAGCCTGTTATTTGAGCTTAAGTTTCCTCTCCGTAAGGATTCTAACCTACTTGAGTTTTTGTTTAAGTGTCGTTAGTATCTAGAGGGTGGCGGTTCTTCTCGACTTTGTATGATAATTTTTGCTTATAGAATCGTCAAATGATTATCGGGCAGAACTTTTAGGGCTATTTTGTTGAAGTAACTATCAGTATAGGCCTGGTTTCCACACAGAAACCAGAAGATCCTAGTGGCCACTTTGTCAACCGGTCAAGGGAAAAAAAATGAGATCGCATCTTTCCCTAAGCAATTAAATCGTGTATAATAACGGAAGAATAGCAAGGCTATATGCGTCATCAAACTGTGTAGTCAACCTATAAGGTGTGAGGAAAAAACCATCATGTTAAGAATGTTCTGGAGATCATTGCTGGTTAGCCCGGCGATTTTAGGAGCTACCCTGGTAGCTTCCGCTAATGCTAGTAGCTTCGATCCCGCCAAATCTACCAGTGTTTCTACCGAATTTAACAGTCTAGAAATCGCTCAAGTTCAGGACAACGGTGCAGGAACTGGCGAATTACTCAATCAGATCGAACAGTACGGTAACGAAGGTCAAGTTGCACCCGTACAGGGCAACAGCATCGATCAAGTCACCAGCGTTAACCAACTGCGGGATGTTTCCCCCACCGCTTGGGCCTATGAGGCCTTAAGAAGTCTTGTGGAGCGCTATGGTTGTATTGTTGGTTATCCCGATCGCACCTTCCGCGGCGACCGAGCCTTAACCCGTTGGGAGTTTGCGGCTGGTTTAAACGCTTGCTTAAACGTGATGGAACGTTTAATTCAAGATGGTGTCAACGTCCTCAAGGAAGACTTAGACGCCCTCAAGCGCTTGATGGATGAGTTCCAAGCCGAGTTAGCAGCTTTAGGAGCTAGAGTTGACAACTTAGAAGGCCGGGTGTCTTTCCTCGAAAATAATCAATTCTCCACCACCACCAAATTAGCTGGGGAAGTTATCTTCGCCGTTACCGATACGGTCGGTGCCGGTAGCCCCGCCTCCCAGGCCGCCATGCAATACCGCGCTCGTTTGCTGTTAAACACGAGCTTCACCGGTCAGGACGTGCTGAAAACCCGTTTAGCGGCGGGTAGTGCCACTCCCTTTGGATTTGATTACAAATCGACCACCACACTACAAAATGGTGATCCCGCTTCCGTCAGATTCGATAATCTGCAAAGCCCTTCCCTATTCCAAACTTGGACAGCCGCCGGTAACGGTAGCAATGTTGTTCTTGACTGGTTGGCCTACTATACCCCGATTGACTTAGGTTATTTTGGTCGCTTCAACACCTACGTCGCCGCTTGGGGCGGTATTTGGAATGACTTCGTTCCCACCACTAACCCCTTCTTTGAAGACTTCGACGGTGGTAATGGTGCGCTTTCGACCTTCGCTTCCGAAAACCCCATCTACCGTATCGGTGGTGGTTCTGGGGCCGGTGTTAGCCTACAGTTAGGCTTCCTCCAAAGCATTGTCGGTCCGACCTCCCTATCTTTGGGTTACTTAGCCGGTGGTGCTACTTCCCCTGCTGATCCCAATCCGGGCAACGGTCTCTTTAACGGGGACTACGCAGCTTTAGCACAGATTAACGCTAACCTCTTTAACTTCCTCAACGTTGGCTTTACCTACGTTAACGCTTACCAAAGTGCTGACACCGCTATCTTCGGTAACGGTGGTACTCGTGGTGTGACGGGGACTTCCGCGGCTAACCTTTCCCAAACTCAGTTAAACACCCTGCTCAACGTCAACGGCAGAAATCCTAACAGAGTAACCCTACAGGATAAGGTTGGTTTCTTCAACTTCGATGCCAAAGTATCCAATAGCTACGGTTTAACCGGTGCAGTGGATATTGGTTTCGCCAGCTTGAGTGCCTTCGGTTCCTACTCCACCGTGCGTTTACTCGGTCTCGGTGATGCGGAAGTGTGGACCTACGGTGCTGGTATTGCCTTCCCCGACTTAGGTAAAGAAGGAAATATCCTAGGTCTGTTTGCTGGTGCGCAGCCCTACATCGGTAACTTAAGCTTCCGGGAAATGGGTCTAAAAGTATCTAACATCGTTCCCTACCACGTTGAATTGTTCTACAAGTACCAAGTCACCGACAATATTTCTATCACCCCCGGTGTCATCTGGATTTCTGCACCTGAACAGTTCAAAGGTACTGGTAACGAGTGGATTGGCACTCTCCGCGGAACCTTTACCTTCTAGGATTTCCTAAATTAAACCCGAAACCCCACCCATGGTGGGGTTTTGTTTTAGGGAAATAAACGCTGATATTCTATCTGGATACAAGCATCCATAATCACATTTAAACCTGCCTCGATCGCTTTTTTTTCCGCAACTGGGTGATAAATTTTCAATTGTGTCCAAAGAGTAGCAGCCTGAATAGCAATAGCTGACTCGACAATTTCGGGCAGATAATCAGGATGACGAAAAACGTTAACAATATCCACAGGTTCGGGGATAGCCTCTAGAGAAGGATAGCAGCTTTGACCGTCAATTTGCTTGACCATCGGATTGACCGGATAGACTCGATAACCCACCGCTTGCAGGAATTTGGCCACCTGATAGCTGGCGCGGCTCGATTTCTCGGAATGCCCGACCACTGCGATAATTTTACTATTGCTGAAGATGGTTTTGAGCGCACCATCGTCTCCTTTAATATTCGGCATTGTCCCACCTATCTTAGAATAGAGTTTCGTTTCTGATAGAGATGAAGTGTAACCTAATTTGGCATCGACTTTTGACGGCAGCTTTAGCCACTGTGGAGAACTGGCAGCAATGTTTAACTTTTTTACCGGAAAAACAGTTAAGTAGGTAGGTGTTAAAAGTTGTCAGATACCCCCCTTATTAAGGGGGGATTAAGGGGGGATCCCCCCGCCTACCGGCACCCCCCTTATCAAGGGGGGCAGGGGGGATCAGAGGCAAAATCTATCTTCTATTTAATTATAACTACTTACTTATTACACATCCCAATCAATCCCTCGGTATCTGTAGGAAAATTTACCCGATGGTTGCCCCTAAATCCTCTGACTTGAGTTAGTACAAAACCTCATGAATTATCTTAGTATTATCATTCCGACTCTTAATGAGGAGTTAAGAATTGCAGCAACGTTAAAACAGATAGGTGCGGGAGTAGAAATTATTGTTGTCGATGGGGGAAGTACCGATAAAACTAGAGAAATAGCCGAACAATTGGGAGCGAAAGTAATTATTTCTTCTAGTAAAGGTCGTGCATTTCAGATGAATTTAGGAGCAAAAATAGCGAAAGGAGATATTTTGTTATTTCTGCACGGAGATACTTTACTTCCCCATGAATTTCAAGAACAAATTATCGATACTTTATCCCAAACTGGGATAGTAGCGGGGGCCTTTGAATTAAAAATTGATAGAGAGGAAAAAACCCTGCGTTTAGTGGAAAAATTAGTTAATTGGCGTTCTCGCTGGTTTTCCCTTCCCTACGGAGATCAAGGAATATTTTTAAAAGCCTCAATCTTTGCCGATTTAGGCGGTTTTCCTGAGTTGCCAATTATGGAAGATTTTGAATTAATACAAAGATTGAAAAAAAGGGGTAAAATAGCCATAGTTTCTGCTGCGGTGATTACCTCGGCAAGACGTTGGCAAAAATTAGGAGTTGGCAAAACCACCTTAGTTAATCAATTAGTTATTATTGGTTATTATCTAAAAATTCCGCCGCGCTTGTTGAAAAGTTTTTATCGTTTATGGTAACAAAGGCTGGCTTAAAAAGTATTTTAGGTCATTGTGTAATGTGGGGGCGCAACGTGGTCAGTGAGTTTATCGAACTGCTTACACCGAAAATGTAATATAGAGATGCAGCCGATTGCGTTTAGGAGTCCGTCGATAAAAACTTTTCTCTCCCGAAGTACCGATCGATAGGATAATTGATCATTGGAACATCTGCTCTGAGAATATGTCTCTCGATCGCCGTCAATTTCTTTATCTTTTAGGTGCTACCCTTGGCACAGCCACTCTTGCCGGTTTTAACCGTGCCGCTTTTGCTGCTACTGGTCCCTATGGTCTTATTGCCCTACCCTATAGCTATGATGCCCTAGAACCTTATATCGATAAGGAAACGATGCAATTTCATCACGATAAACACCATGCAGCCTACGTTAATAATCTCAACGCGGCAGTGGCAAAATATCCAGAATTGCAGAAAAAAACAGTAGTAGAATTAATTAAAAATCTTGACTCTTTACCCGCCGATCTTCGCATCACTATCCGCAATAATGGCGGCGGCGATCTTAATCATACGATGTTTTGGCAGATTATGTCCCCCGATGGCGGTGGCGAACCAACAGGAGAAATAGGAGCGGCAATAATCGCTAAATTTGGCAGTTTCGAGGAATTTAAAAACGCTTTCAACCAAGCAGGTACTAAACTTTTTGGTAGTGGTTGGACATGGTTGGTGTTAAATAAGTCAGGACAACTAGAAATTACCAGCACTGCTAACCAAGATAGCCCCCTAATGATGGGATTACAGCCAATTATGGGCAATGATGTTTGGGAACACGCCTATTACTTAAAATACCGTAATCAACGGGCTGAATATTTAAAACAGTGGTGGAATGTGGTTAACTGGGAGGAGGTAAATCGCCGCTATCTTCAGGCAAAAGCTTAACCATGACAACTTTTACGGTAACAGTTCCCGCTACCACTGCTAATATTGGGC
Organism: Microcystis sp. M083S1; assembly: GCF_020246405.1. Taxonomy (NCBI): domain Bacteria; kingdom Bacillati; phylum Cyanobacteriota; class Cyanophyceae; order Chroococcales; family Microcystaceae; genus Microcystis; species Microcystis sp. M083S1. The sequence goes on along the minus strand of NZ_JADBTB010000222.1, from coordinate 13,365 downwards.
CCGGCTTCGATTGTCTCGGAGCGGCCTTAACCCTATATAATCAGTTTACTTTTACCCTGCTGCCGGCAACGACAGCTAACCCTGTCAGCATTAGTGTCAAGGGAACTGAATCAGCTAAAGTTAGCCAAGGTGCTGATAATTTAATCTACACTTCTTTTTTGCAAGTTTATCAAAAAATAGGACAGAATCCGCCCCCGATCGCCATCGAGATCGGTTTAGGGGTTCCTCTGGCTAGGGGTTTAGGTAGTTCTGCCACTGCTATTGTCGGCGGGTTAGTGGCTGCCAATCAATGCGCCGGAAATCCTTTATCTATGGGGGAAATCGAAGCATTAGCGATCGCATTGGAGGGACATCCAGATAATGTGGTGCCGGCTTTGCGGGGCAACTGTCAGCTATCGGCAGGTGATAGCACAAATTGGGCTATTTGTCAAGTATTTTGGCAAAAAAATCTCATTCCCGTCTTGGCGATTCCCGATTTTGAACTGGCTACGGAAAAAGCTAGGGCGGTTTTACCGGAAAAAATTAGCCGTCAGGAGGCAATTTTCAATATTTCCCGCTTGGGTTTATTATTGCGGGGATTAGAGACGGGTAACGGCGATTGGCTGAGAATTGCCCTAGAGGATAAACTGCATCAACCCTATCGCCAATCTTTGATCCCGGGTTACGAAAAGGTGAAAAAAGCCGCCATTAACGCGGGTGCTTACGGGATGGTAATTAGTGGCGCAGGTCCAACCCTATTGGCTTTAACTAACCCCGACAATGCCCAAAAAACAGCCACAGAGATGACGAATGCTTGGGAGGAAGTGGGGATTAACTCTGAGGTGAAAATTTTAGCTTTAGATACCCTAGGGGCGCGGGTAAACTGTTATGAATTATAAATTATGAATTATGAAGTGGGGGAATTATGAATTATGAATTATGAATTATGAATTGGGGAGGTGGGGAAGTGGGGAGCTTTTCAGTGTTGCCAAAGGCACGGCGTAGCCGTCCAGTAAACAGTGAACTGATCACTGATAACTGATCACTGATAACTGACTCCGGACTGCCAAAAGCGTTAGTATAAAAATAAATATAAATAATTATTAAGAAAATGACGCAAATTACCGTTATTGGTGCAGGGATTGGCGGACTAACGGCGGCGGCATTATTGGCGCGTCGAGGTTATCAAGTCACAGTATATGATCAGGCGCTCGTCCCCGGAGGTTGTGCCTCGACTTTTTCCCGTCGGGGTTTTACCTTTGACGTGGGGGCAACTCAAGTGGCAGGATTAGAAGTAGGGGGTATTCATCAGCGCATTTTTGCCGAATTAGGGATAGATTTACCCGATTCTGTCCCCTGCGATCCCGCTTGTGCCGTTTTTCTGCCGGGGGAAACCACTCCGATTAATGTCTGGCGCGATCCGCAAAAGTGGCAAGAGGAAAGACAAAAACAATTTCCGGGCAGCGAACCTTTTTGGCAATTATTACAAAAACTCTTTCAAGCAAGTTGGCGTTTTCAAAGTCGCGATCCAGTTTTACCCCCGCGCAACTGGTGGGATTTAGGGCAATTAATCGCCGCTTTGCGTTTAGATACTGCCATTACCTTCCCTTTTACTTTGATGACTGTGGGAGATGCTCTGCGATTATACGGCTTAGAGAGGGATAAACGCCTAAAAACCTTTCTTGATCTCCAGTTAAAGCTTTATTCCCAAGTTAATGCCGATGAAACCGCTTTACTTTATGCCGCCACCGCTTTGGCAGTTTCTCAGTCTCCCCAAGGTTTATCCCACCTTCAGGGTAGTATGCAAGTATTAAGCGATCGCCTAGTAGCAGCTTTGGAAAAATACGGCGGTAAATTGCAAATGCGCCACACAGTGGAAAAAATACTGACAGAAAAGGGAAAAGCCACAGGAATTATCGTCAGAAATCAAAAAAATGGTCAAATATATCCAGAAATGGCCGATGAGATTGTGGCTAATATCCCGATCCAAAATTTACCACAATTAATCGATCGCGAAGCCATTCCCAGTCTTTATCACCGGAGAATCGAAAAACTTCCCCCCGCATCCGGTGCTTTTGTGGTTTACTTAGGAGTTGATCGCGCTGCTATTCCCCCCGATTGTCCTCCCCATTTGCAATTCCTCTACGATGACGATGGCATAATCGGCGAAAATAACTCTTTGTTTGTTTCCGTGAGTAAAGAAGGGGATGGCCGCGCTCCAGTGGGAAAAGCGACGATTATTGCTTCTTCCTTCACCGATACCAGTCTTTGGTGGCGAAAAGGAGAAGATAATTATCAGCAATTAAAAGCAGCATACAGCCAAGAGGCGATCGAGCGTCTCGGTAATTATTTCCATCTTAGTCCTGATCACATCGTTCACATCGAATCAGCTACACCTCGCACTTTTGAACGGTTTACGGGGCGAAATCAGGGCATTGTCGGCGGTATTGGTCAAAGATTGTCCACTTTTGGCCCTTTTGGCGTAGCGACGCGCACTCCGATCCCCCATCTTTGGTTAGTGGGAGATTCCACCCATCCGGGAGAAGGCACTGCCGGAGTCAGCTATTCGGCACTAACGGTAGTTAGACAGATTGAGAATAAATTATTAGCTTCTAGTTAGCCGTAATTAGGAATTAGGAATTATGAATTATGAATTAGGAATTAGGAATTATGAATTATGAATTATGAATTATGAAGTGGGAAGTGGGAAGAATAAATAAAAGCAATCTTCTGAATACTGAATACTGAATACTGAATACTGATAACTGTTAACTTACCCACTGATAACTGATAACTGATCACTGATAACTGATAACTGATAACTGTTATAAAGCGCCAGCTGCCGTGCGATCGAGTATTCCCGCTCCTAGATGAGAGGTAATATTAATTGCTTGCAAGACCGGTTGAGAGTCAAATCCTTTGGGATAATCGATAACACTAACCGCGCCATTTCCCTGTTTAATATTCCAGAAATTGGCGGGTTTTAAACCCAATAAATAACAAAGAATCACCTTATTAATGGCATCGTGAGCTACTACCATAATTGTCTTAGGTTGATCACTATTACTATAGGTTTTAACGATTTGCTGCCAACAAGCGATCGCTCGATCCCAAACTTCCTGTAAATTCTCCCCTTCCGGCATTTGCACGGTTTCCGGGGCATTTTTCCAGTCTTCTAACATCCCGGGGAAACTTGCTTCAATTTCCTCCTCTAATTTACCTTCCCAAAGTCCGTGACAGATTTCTGTCAGATCTACTTGGGTATCTAAGGTGATATCGGGGTGATATTGCAGGATAATTTGGGCAGTTTCCTTGGGACGAGACAAAGGACTGGTGACAGCGTGATCGATCGCCGTTTCTCGCAGAAATTCGGCGGCTTTCTCAGCTTGAGCTTTGCCATTATCATTGAGAGGAATATCGCGCACACCTTGAAAACGTTTATCCCGATTCCATTGGGTTTCTCCGTGACGCACCAGTAGCAGCCTAGAACCTTGGAAAGGAGGACGCGGTGGGGGTAAAGCTATCCCTAAGTGTGCCGTTTGATTGAGGGATTCCACCTGGACAGGATCACCAAAATCACGCGTAAAATTGAGAACATTAACGCAACAGTTAGATTGTTGCAGGGAATGGTATAAGGAAACTGGAATACCGATGGCACTGAGGATTAAACAGCGATTAATGCCGTTATGGGCAACAATGAGGATAGTTTGGCCCTCGTGTTGGGGAATAATTTCTCGCCAAAAATCTTGGGCCTGTTGATAGAGGGAGAGAACGGGATAATGTTCTTGACCATCGGGCAGTATCATCTTAAATTCGTGAGGTTTTTGGTGCCAATCCCGATATTCTTGGAGGTATTGAGCTTTTACCTCCTCTTTGACCATATTTTCCCAGATAGGCAGATCGATTTCTAGTAACTGCGAAGTGGGTTGAATGACGGGAGAGTTATTTAAACGAGACTGAATCACCTCAGCAGTAGATTTGGCTCTTTGGAGAGGACTACAGTAAAAAGCGGCGATATCGATTTGACTGAGGGCATTTCCCACTTTTTCCGCGTCCAGATGGCCTTTTTCCGTCAAAACCGAGCCATCACTGCGACCTTGTATTTTCTGCTGTGCGTTATAACTGCTTTGTCCATGACGAACAATAATCACACGGGTAGCCAAGCGGTTCAGTCTCCTTAACTAAAAGTCTCAATATCAGATTACAGGCGATCGGGATCGGAGTACAAATCAGTGATCAGTAATCGGTAATCAGTAATCAGTGGAGATCGGCGAGCATTTGTACTAAAATTTCCTTATGCAGTTTCAAGGCAGCACAGCGTATCAAAACTTCCTGACATGAAAATCTCTTTGGGATCAAGGGTTTGGCGTTTTTGTCAAGAAATCATGACAATGTACTTGGTCAAAATCAGAATCTTGCTGTTTAATAGGTATTTATAACAAGCGATTCCCTTGATCCCCATCGAGTGGATCTCTCGTTCACAAAGCAATCGATGAGTAGTTGGAAGGATTACCCAGATCACTGCTTTTGCAAATGCCCAAAAACATTTGCCGTCGTAACTAATCGGAGAGCGTCAACTCATGGTTCCAGAATACCCCCCCTTAGATGAGATGACCTTGCGGCAACTGCGACGAGTTGCCAGTCAATACAGCATCTCTCGTTACAGTCGGATGCGGAAAACGCAGTTAATCGAGGCAATTACCCAAGCTATGGGAGTAAGCGGCAATTTTAAATCTATTATTAAAGAGGAAAAACCAGTGGAAGCAGCAAAATTTGAATTAGGTCAAGCTAACCCGATCGAAGATATCCTAGGTTCGGTGGATGATGGTTTAGGAGATCTGCCCGGTGGCTACGGTGAAAATCGCATTACCCTCCTACCTCGCGATCCTCAGTGGGCCTATGCTTACTGGGATATCCCCAACGAATCGAAAGAAGATTTGCGTCGTCAAGGGGGACAACAATTAGCCCTACGTCTTTATGATGTCACCGATATCGATCTCAATAGCCAAGGCGCCCACAGTGTCCAAGAATATCTCTGTGATGAATTAGCCCGGGAATGGTATTTACCGATTCCGGTCAGCGATCGAGATTATGTTATCGATATCGGTTATCGTTGTGCCGATGGTCGTTGGTTAGTTTTGGCCCGTTCTCCTTTAGTGCGGATTCCTCCCGTCTATCCTTCCGACTGGATTGAAGATATTTTTGTCACCGTTAACTGGGAAGAAGAACTGGTGGGTAAAACTGTTTACGAACTCGTTCCCCCCAGCAAACGCTACGGCAGCAGCGCCGGAACCACGGGAACTAGCCCCATCTACGACCAAATTTTCGAGAGTGTCGGCGATATCGAGGCCCTACGGGTGGCCGGTTCCTTGTTTGGTTCCATGCAGCACGTCGCCGGTTCCGTACCGATGTCGGAAGTGATCAGTTCTTATGTATTCCCCTCTGGGGTTGGTATGTGGGCAGTTCCCACGGTATCGGGACTAACCGCTTCCGGTATCGGGATGACTGCTTCTGGTATCGGTATGGGTGCTTCGGAAACCCTACAACGTCCGCGCAAATTCTGGTTAGTTGCCGATGCAGAATTAATCGTCTATGGTGCCACCGAACCGGATGCCACCGTAACTATCGGTGGTCGTCCGATTAAACTCAATCCCGATGGCACTTTCCGCTATCAGATGTCCTTCCAAGACGGTTTAATCGATTATCCGATTATGGCCGTGGCCGCCGATGGTGAACAAAATCGTTCTATCCACATGAAATTCACCAGGGAAACCCCCTCTCGCAATACCAACACTAAAGATGAGGCGGTTCTAGAATGGTTATTCTAGATCGGGTTTTCTAACGTTACCAAAGCCAACCTAATTACTTCCCCCTAACTGAGATTTAGTTAGGGGATTTTTTTTGGGGGTTGCTTGCCGCTATCAACTTCTATTCCCAAATCTGACAGCTTAGATCGCCCGATTTTTGGGAAAGACGCAGATTTTCACCGTAATCGACGGGAACATCGATCACCGTAGGGACATCTTGCCGGAAAGCATCCTCTAGTGTCGGGATCAAATCCTGAGTAGATTCCACCCGATAGCCTTTTAATCCCATACTTTCAGCAAATTTAACAAAATCGGGATTACCAAACTTAATAAAAGAAGATGTCCCAAAATAGTTTAACTGCTTCCATTCGATTAAACCGTAACCGCCATCATTAAAGATGAGAGTGACGAAGGGAGTCCCCACCCGCAAAGCTGTCTCCAACTCCTGACAATTCATCATAAAACCGCCGTCTCCCGTCACCGCCACAACGCGCTTATCGGGATAAACTAACTTAGCGGCGATCGCACCAGGGATAGCAATACCCATAGCGGCGAAACCGTTAGAAATAATGCAAGTATTAGGACAATCGGAGTGATAATGGCGGGCCATCCACATTTTATGAGCGCCCACGTCACAAATAGCAATATCTTCCGGTCCCATTACCTGACGCAGATCGTAGATCAATTTTTGTGGCTTGATCGGAAAACCCGTATCGTTGGCATAGGTTTCGTAATCGGCCCGAATTTCCGTCTTTAATGCTGCGGTGACAGGAGTTGGTTTATTCTGGCGATCGGCCCGTTTGAGGATATCGATGAGAGAATCGGTGATATCACCCACCACTTCCACTACTGGGGCATAACTGCTGTCAATTTCCGCCGGAGTCATGCCGATGTGAATAATCGGTAATTTCCCCTCTGGATTCCATTTTTTCGGGGAATACTCGATTAAATCGTAACCAACAGCGATAATTAAATCACTGCGATCAAAGGCACAACTAATCAAATCCCGTTGCTGTAATCCTACCGCCCAAAGAGCCAGAGGATGGGTATAGGGAATCACCCCCTTACCCATAAAAGTGTTAGCCACAGGGATATTCAAGGCCGTGGCGAATTCCGTTAAAGCCTCACTAGCATTAGCGCGAATTGCCCCATTTCCCGCCAAAATCAAGGGATTTTTGGCTTTAGAAATCACTGCCGCCGCCATATTCAAAGTCCGGTAGGAAGCGTAAACTTTTTCCTGACTATCGAGGGGCAAAGGACTACCATCGGCAGCCATAGCGGCGATATTTTCGGGAAGATCGATATGAACTGCCCCCGGTTTCTCACTTTGGGCGGTTTTAAAGGCTCTCCGTACCACTTCCGGGGTGATACCCGGCCGGACGATCTGTTTATTCCATTTCGTCACCGGGGCGAACATGGCCACCAGATCCAGATATTGATGGGATTCAATGTGCATTCGATCGGTTCCCACCTGGCCGGTGATGGCCACCAAGGGCGCCCCATCCAGGTTAGCATCGGCTACCCCCGTCATCAGGTTAGTCGCCCCCGGTCCTAAGGTGGAGAGACAAACCCCCGCTTTTCCCGTCAAGCGTCCATAGACATCGGCCATAAAAGCCGCGCCCTGTTCGTGACGGGTGGTGATAAATTTGATCGAGGAGTTTTTTAGGGCTTCCAAAACATCGAGGTTTTCTTCCCCGGGTAGCCCAAAAATATACTCGACCCCTTCATTCTCTAGACATTTAACTAGAAGTTCGGCTGTGTTTAATTCCCCCATAATTCCCTCCTGTAGAGCTTACTTCATCAGTAAAGTCTCTAGAGATAGTTCATCCCGGCGGATTGAGGTTGTTGCGCTCAACTCGTCGGGATGATATCAGTAGACTATATGTACCAATGTAGCTGACTAAAATTTTGTTTAAGTCTATCCATATACTATTGTGACTTAGATCTTGACCCTTGGCAGATTATTTATTAGCACAATGGGGAGGAATTTTTTTTAGGCCGTTAATTCTTCGGCGGCGTGAGCTAGTTGGGCGGCGACTTTGGCTAAATAGGGACGACTTAACCACCAGATGAAGGGGGACAGCCAACCGCGCAGGGTGACAGAATAGGAAATATAACTACCACAGAGGGTTGATTCCACTTGGTACGTCATTTTCTGTTCCATGCCGGGGATAGCGAGAACTCTGAGGCTGAGGAGTTCCCCGGGGCGGACATTTTCCACGAAAACCCGGATAGGAATGGGAGTCAGACGGGTGACAGCTTGATAGATTAACCCTGGTTTAGCGATTAAACCCAGGGGAACATCAGCCTTGGCGATCAAAGGATGCCAAGAGACATCGGCCACATTGATTAATTTTTGCCAGAGGACATCGACAGGGGCGCTGCTGACCACCCGATAGGTTTTGTAGAGTGAAAACTTACAGAATAGTTTGCCTTTGGCCGCTACAATCCTTAGGGAAAAATTGAGAATCACCGATTGCCCCCCGCAAAAATAATCCAGGTAATCTTCTATTCTAGAAAATAAATGGCTTTCTGGGAGTGTGAGCTTTTTATAACTTTAACTTAGTCTCAGCAGAAGTCCCTCACTTAAGTGCGATCGGATGAAGGCTGACTTTGTATATAGACAATTCTCAAAAACTGAGCCACAACAAACAGATCTCCACCACTATTCCTTACGCGATAACCGAGCTTCGGCGGGTCCTGTTGCAAGAAAAAGTATGGGTCTTGTAGCAAATTAAATTGTATTCAGTGCAGATAGAGCATCAAGGATGAAGGGAAATCCTGTCAGAGAAGCAACCCTCTGGGGGTGTTAATTTCTTAAACAATTCATCTAATTTGACTTCCAAGCTTTCTTTGACTACTGTTGAGGTTACTGCTGCCATGATTTTTCAATCATATACGACCTCTTCATTTTAGATCATTTGCCTTTTTCTCTATTTAATTTGGTAAGTACCTAAGCAAAATTAATTACACATCTAAGCCACTACTCCGTCAGACTTCTGGTGTGAGCAAACAGTGAACTGAAAACTCAAATCCGATCCCTAATAGCTGTCTCCTGTCTCCTGTCTCCTGTCTCCTGTCTCGACTAGGAAATTAATTTTGCACGACTACTTATGTAACCAACAATTCCCGACAGAGAAGTCATCATAATCGGTCAGAAACCGGACCTAGCCGCCTCTACCGATCATGGCGTGGAGGATCGCCTCAATGGTGTTATCCTTGACATCAGCGATCGCTATATCGACGAAAGTAGTCGTCTCAAAAGCTACCTCGACCTTTAGCCCTGGCGGAAAACTTTCCTGTCAGCGAGCGATCGCATTTTTCATCGTCTCTCCAGAGGGTTATCAATAAAAGCGATCGCTATTTACAGGCCATTACTGCGATTGTGTAGGCGTTATTATTCATCCCGTTAATATTAAAATTAATCTGATAGGGCTGTCTACCCGTGGGTGATTGGAAGGGTAAAGAATAGGTTTCACCCCGTTTCATTTCGACATTTTTCTGGAAGGCACTATTAACCGAATTATCGGGATACTTGAGATTGATCGTTACTCCGTATTTGCCATCGTTTTCGGGAACCATGACTCCTTTAAAAGAGGCAAATTTCACCCCGGAGGGAACGGCGAAATCGGTGTTAAAGTTATTCTTTCCTATGGCATCGATCTGTTTGCGGATATGGGTCTGATTAGTGGCTACTTCCTTGAGGTACTGACAGTTTTTCGGAAGTTCTGTAGCCTGATCTTTAGTAGCGGCAACAACCCCTATTGATGTCAGTCCGAGGATTAAACCGACACAGAGAAGGCTGAAAGTTTTTGTCAACATGATAGTTCTTCCCGTTAAGGTTTTCTAAAATTGGCTCTTCGGGGACGATTAAAGATAATTAAGCCTTAATTGTCCCGCCTTGACTTTTTCCGTGACCAAAGTTCTCACTAATTCTAATTCTTGGCGCGGTACTTGGTCATTATCGCTCGCAGTGGAGCGAGTTCTCCTGTTTCTTCTGGGGTTAATTTCTGTGCGTCAACCCGTGAGATTTTCAGAGAATTGCTCCTCGTTTACTACTAATATTTAACGTTGGCAGGCTCGGAGAAACTATCAAAATTCTGCAAATCTAACTTTTATTTTGTTAAGAATTATCTCGCAAAGTTGCCGACGGACACTCACCGAACATTTTCTTATAATCTTTGGCAAATTGACCCATGTGCCAGAATCCCCACTGTAGGGCGATCGCACTAACGGTAATTCCTTGACCCGCAGACGCTTTTAGTTGTCGTCGTACCCCGTTAAGACGTTGAATTTTGAGATAAGTCGCAGGTCCCAGGCCAAAACATTCCTGAAAACCATAACGGAGGGTACGTTCACTGATGTGCAGTTCTTGGCAGAGATCGAGGATCGAGAGGGGGCGATCGAGATTGTCCAGTAAGATCTCCTCTGCTCGCTTAATATAGGGATGTCGTATTGAAGGGCGCAGCGGCGGATCGTTTTGATGGGAATCGAGTACATCTAGAACCAGAGAGATAAAATCCTCTCGGATCAGCGATTGCATAGCTGGCTCTAGAATTGTCTGGGGTTGTCTCCAGAAAAGCTCAAAAATATATCTTAAATGAGAGCGGAATCGTCTCAGGACAGTCGGCTCTGGTTGAATTGCCAGGGTTGAATCCGTAATTAAAGATGCTACCCCGAGCCGATCGGTTTGTTCGGCCTGGGAAAACAGAGAATCGTTATCGATAGTAACCAGAGCGAGGGGCAAGTTTCCCGATCGAAGCATATCGATCCCCCTGGAACTTTTCTGCAAGAGAGCGGAATTCGACGATAAAGAATACCCGTGCCACTTGAAGACTCGGGGTGTAGACAAGGGTATCCCGACGGTGATTGTCCCGGGAGGAGAATCCCCTTGAGAACGAATTCCTCGATTGTAAATCGGTCGGGCGAATTGTATGCCCCCGACTTGAGCTACGAACAGTTCCCCCTCGAAAGTTCCCGCCTCGATCGGTCGATGAACCATGTCCCAACGAAAAGCTCTCATCCGCGACCCTAGTTCATCGATATCGTGAAAAGTAATAGTCTCGATCAGGGGCTGTAAATTGATATTCATTTTGTCTGATTTGGGATAGCAGAATTATTAAAAATTATTAAGTATTATTAAGAGTTATTCTCTTGTAAATATGCAGGATACCTCACTAATCTTAATTGTAGAGTTTTTTGGCTTTTATGGGTTAATAACGTCAGACTCTGACTTTTTTCCTTGATTGAAACAAATAGGGTTTTCTGGTTATCTGCAATATTTTTTAAAATTTATGGTCAATTCTTAATAAAAAAATTACCGAAAAGTTCTATCTATAAGTCTAAGTTTGCCATTTTTTGATAGCGATCGCTCTTGCCAAGCGTCTATAATAGTCTTCTAGAGGCTAATAGATAGAAAGTCGCTGTTTATTCAAGCAAGAAAATTTAGAAAGAAGATAGGAGATAAATACCCTTAAAATTAATTAGCAGGAGGAAATATTACCAATTAAAGGTTCGCTGCTATGAAATTTCGTCAATTGATGCGGGCAACAGAAAATAAATACAATCGGCTGCTGGCAAATCTAGTCTTGCTCTACATTATTTACCCATTTTTAGTATATCTACCCCTGGGAGATTTGCTAGTTTTCTTTTTCTTCTCCCTCTCTCTGATCATCGCCGTCTATCAGATCGATCGCAGTAAATTGGCTTTAAGATGTAATATCGGTCTGTTTCTAATTGCCCTCCTCCTGCGAGCATTCAGCACGATTATCCCTATTTATAGCGATTTCAACCGTTGGTTCGATCTGTCTAGTACATTAATTTCTCTAGCTTTTATTAGTTTATGCGTGTACTCGATTTTACTAGAATTAATTCTCGCCGAACAGGTAACATCCGATATCATCAAAGGGGGAATTTGTGTCTATTTTCTCCTAGGATTTTTCTGGGCATCCGCTTATAGTATCGTCCAGATTTTTGAACCCGATTCCTTTAGCTCCGCCGCTAAAACCGTCAACCAGGCGGATCTACTTCATTTCAGCTTTACTACCCTGGCCACGGTTGGCTACGGTGATATAGTTCCTACCAGTAAAGTCGCTAGAGTTTTGGCCAATTTAGAAGGAATGACTGGAGTTCTCTATCCCGCCGTTTTTATCGCTCGTTTAGTCAGTTTACACAATGGTCGTTAACCAAAACAATCCATCGCCTTGGAGAATATTAGATGATTATGCGTCGCTTTATCCCGATTCTTTCTTTACTGTTGCCTTGGGTCACTGCCGCAGGAGTCTTGGCGGAAATACCGACTCTATCCCAGGAAATCCGCCCAAAAACGGCGGAACAGGTGATCGAGCAACTCTGTGCTAATTTAACCAAACAGCGATCGTTCACCGTCAATATGGATGTCACCTATGACGATATACTCGACTCCGGGGCGAAAGTTCAGTACAGTGCCGATCAAAACATCTGGGTAGAGAAACCCGATCGCCTGCGCTCGGACTACACTGGGGATGAACGAGTTACACGCTTTTTTTACGATGGTAAAACCTTCACCCTTGCGGATCTGGAACAGGATCTATACGTCACGAAACCGGCTCCGAATACTCTAGATGAAGCCTTAGACCAAGTAGAGCAAAGGTACGGAATCACCATTCCCATGTCAAATCTAGCAGCGAACGATCCCTGTGCAGATCTAATGGCTGATGTCAGACAAATTATTTTTATCGGCAACAACATGGTTAATGGTGAACAAATGTATCATCTGCTGCTGATCGGTAGCGATCGCGATTATCAAATCTGGGTCACGCAGGATGCCACCCCCCTACTGAGGAAAGCGATTATCACCTATAAAACTCTACCCGGTTCACCCCAGTACACGGCAATATTATCCGATTGGAATTTTAAGCCTAGTACACCCGCCGATACTTTCACTTTCCAACCGGGATCAGAGTCGATCCCTATCGAACTTCTACCCCCTAGGGATAATCAATCCCAGCCATAAAGCCCGTTCATAAAACGCGATCGCTTGTCGGTATTCCCCTAAATCAGCGTTTTGATATACTTTGAATATCTAACGAATTCGAGGTGGGATCATGAAGTCGCAGATTGGACGCTGGGGTAATTCTTTAGCGATTCGGATTCCCAAGTATGCGGTGGAGGCACTGAACCTCAATCCTAATGACGTTGTTGAATGTTCTGTGGAAAACGGAAAGCTAGTAATTGAGCTAATTCAAGCCTTGCCTGAGTTAAGTCTAGAAGAACTACTGGCTGAGGTTGTTGAATCACCAGAGCCAGAAGTGGATTGGGGACGGCCAATGGGAGAGGAGGTTTGGTGACATACATTCCAGAACGTGGAGATTTCGTGCGTTTGAGCTTTGACCCACAAATTGGGCTTGACATCCTCGCCGCCGTAAACGGACGGTGATTCCCAAACCTCACGATTTAGGTTTCTGCTTCTTTCCCGAAGGATTTTTCGCACCTGCCGCCCCAGATTTACTCTGTTCTGGTCATCAGGTCGCTCTACAGACTGACACCGCAAGCCCTGCGGCCAAAATATTTTTACTAGCGTTAATATCTCGGTCATGGT
>NZ_JADBTB010000221.1:0-7929 GCF_020246405.1 Microcystis sp. M083S1 | reverse complement strand
GAAAAATTTTTACCTCTATCTCCCGATTTTGTCATTGAATTAATGTCCGCTAGTGACAACTTAGAAACTGCTAGAAAAAAAATGCAGGAATATTTAGATAATGGGACTCGTTTAGGTTGGTTAATCAATAGAAAAACTAGACAAGTAGAAATTTATCGTCAAGGACAGCCAGTAGAAATTTTAACTAATCCAGAGAGTTTATCGGGGGAAAATATTCTGCCAGAATTTAGTTTAAATCTTACTTTGATTTGGTAAATCAGAGGTAGTGATTGCCGTTTAAAGCTTGGCTTTGTTAGGCATTATATTCATCGATAAAATACGAAACTTTAGTTTTAAGGAAGATAGTCATAATCAAGGATTTCTGCAAGGGTAAAGGGTGATTCAATCGGGAATAAATCAGCAGCAAGTTGATACTTTCTGACAGTATCTTCTCTGGCTGCTTGGTAACAATCTATCCAGATTTCAGGAATCAATCTTCTCAGACTTGGACTCTCTTTTAATAAGCGTTGAACTTGTCGGCGTTGTTCAACAACTGTGCTGCGCCACCCTTGAGCATTTGTTTCCTTTTCAGTTAGCCAGTAAGTCAATTTAAGCAGATGTTCAGCAATGACGGTTAAGCGACTTTCTAGTTCTCGTTTTTCACTCCTTCCCATCGTTTCAATTTCTTCGATTAAATTTTCCAAGTCTAATTTTTCAAAACGATGTTCTTTGAGTAAATTAGCGGTTTCTTGTAACCATCGGTAGAAATCTTCTTGATAAAGACTTTTACCTGACGAGACTAACGACTTTTCGATGCTCATTTGATGATGACCTAGAAAAAAGAATTCTTAGATAATTTAAAAGCGACTCCCCGATCTCAAAAAGATTGGCAGAATATCGCAGGATTACTCCTGAAAACATCAGAACTTTAAATTTAAGCTAAAATTGGGTAAAACATCTTCACCCGATAAATCAGTGGGATTTTCTAAGATATCTACTTCCTTTCCTTGACGATAAATTTCAACTTGCCGATTCTGGGGATCGATTAACCAGCCTAACCTTGCGCCATTTTCCCTATATTCGAGCAGTTTTTTCTGTAATTTGTCAAGACTATCAGATTCAGACCGCAATTCCACCACAAAATCGGGACAGAGGGGAATAAATCCTTTTTTCTGCTTAGGGGTTAAAGATTCCCAGCGTTCTCGACTCACCCAAGATAGATCGGGAGAACGAATCGCCCCATTTGGTAGTATAAATCCAGTGGAAGAGTCAAACCCGACTCCTAAAGCTTCATTTTCTTCGCACCAGCGAAACAATTGTCCTGTTATACGAAAATTTCGCTGTCCTGATTCACCACCTGTCGGGGGATTCACGATTAATTCTCCTTGGGCTGTACGTTCTAATTTTAAGTCACGGTTGACCACCGCAAGGGCTTCAAACTGTTCAAGGGTGATAGAGAGAGCGATCGCCCTAGGAATTTCTAAGGAGAGGGTTTCGGGTGAGGTAGTAACTGCTAACATAATCCTTTGATCAGGTGCAACTCATATATACTATTAAAGATTATTTGTCAAGTTTTTGCTCAGACTTCTTGAGCTTACGCTGACCAAATTGCCTAGGTTTTTCGGAAACTTCCACCTCGATCGGGCGGGTTCAGTAAATAACAGGTTACAATGGCGGATAATTAACTAAATTTACCTAAAAACCATCGATCGTGTTCTACGCTATTGATTTCGGAACCAGTAATACCGTCATTACTCGTTGGAATGGGGCAACAAATAGGGCCGAAACCGTGAAATTATCGGAGTTATCCCAACAAATAGCCGACAATCCCCCCCTAATTCCCAGTTTACTCTATATTAAATCAGCCAATCCCCTGCAAGTAATTGCCGGTCAAGCAGTGCGCGATCGGGGTTTAGATATCGATCGAGATCCGCGTTTTTTTCGTCGCTTTAAACGAGGTATCGGCGCAAAAATTCAAGGATTTTTACCGGAATTAGAGGAAACTGTCCTCAGTTTCGAGGGGGTTGGCCAATGGTTTCTCGATAGCATCATCGACCACTTAAAAAACACCACCCCGGAAACCCCCCAATCGCTAGTTTTAACCGTTCCCGTCGATAGTTTTGAAAGTTACCGCAATTGGTTAAGCAATGTTTGTCAGGGTTGGGAAATCGAACAAATTAGACTAATTGATGAACCCACGGCCGCCGCTTTGGGCTATGGAACCACTGGGGATCAAGTGATTTTAGTGGTAGATTTTGGCGGTGGCACCCTCGATCTTTCTTTGGTACAATTAGATTTAGATAATCCTCAAAAAAATCAAGGTTTTATTCTCAAATGGGGAGAAAAACTTTTAGGCAATAATTCCGCCCAAAAAACTAAACTAGCGAGAGTTTTAGCCAAGGCGGGGACAAATTTAGGGGGGTCAGATATAGACGATTGGATTGTCGATTATTTTGCCCAAAAGCAATCTTTAGCGAAAACTTCCCTGACTACTCGTCTAGCAGAAAGATTAAAGATTAAACTTTCTTCCCAATTAACCGCCGAGGAAGTATATTTTGATGAGGAAAATTTCGAGAGTTACGAGTTAAGCTTAGATCGAGAACAATTGACCGATATTCTCCAACAACAAAACTTTTTTAATCAATTAGATGATTTAATGACGGGAGTTTTGCAACAGGGAAGACGCAATGGAATTGAAGTTAGCGATATCGATGCGGTGTTATTAGTCGGGGGAACCGTACAAATTCCGGCGGTAAAAGATTGGGTGCGACAGTATTTTGATAGTAGTAAAATTAAAGAGGATCGACCCTTTGAAGCGATCGCTTTGGGAGCGTTACAATTAGCCCAAGGTTATCAAGTCAAAGATTTTCTTTATCATAGCTACGGGATTCGTTACTGGAATCGTCGCAAAAATGCCCACGCTTGGCATCCGATTATTAACTCCGGACAACCCTATCCTATGGAAAAACCCGTGGAATTAGTCCTAGGTGCTTCCGTGGACAATCAACCCAGCATTGAGTTAATTATCGGCGAATTAGGCACAGAAAGGGGGGCAATGGAGGTCTATTTTGATGGTGATAAATTAATTACTCGTTCCCTCGGTAATGGAGAAACTAGCGTCCAACCCTTAAATGATCGCGAGGGGGCCCGATCAATCGCTAAACTCGATCCTTTAGGTTTTCGGGGTAAAGATCGCATTAAAGTGCAGTTCTGGATTGATGATCAGTGTTTTCTGCGGATTAATGTGGAAGATTTACTCAGTCAAGAATTGTTACTAAATAATCAAATCGTCACCAAATTAAGCTAGACTTGGCTTCAGTCAAAAATCAAGTGCAGACTCATAGTAAGTTTGCACTGATATTATCGCAGTATTCTGTTTTACCGGTGGCTTTATCGACTGTGATCGCGCACGGGGATCGGGATCAGTTCGGGTTCGGGTTCGGGTTCCGGACCAAAAACACTCTCAATCAGTTTGCGCGCCCATTCTCTCAACTTGTCTATCACTTCATCTAAATAGTCCATTGACCAAATGGCTCCTTTGAGATACTAGCTATGAGTTTTCGTCGATTGATCCCCGCAACAGCTTGATTCTAGAGAATTTTAACTAATTTTCATCGTTTGGCTGTTAAATCTGACGAGCGGGGGAATCTATATCTTGTATTTATATTAAGCTTAACATAGGTTTTTAGTCTGAGTATATATTCTTGGCAATTCTTTTTTAAGATATTGTTAATAAGTTCCGTCGTAGGCGATCGAGGGCGGTATAAGCACTAATCTGGCGAATTGTCAAGCGATCTCGATTTTCTCCGAAACGATGCTCTGATACGGTGACATTTCCCTGAGGATCGGCTAAACCGATATAAACTAGGCCCACGGGTTTTGTCTCGCTGCCTCCTCCCGGTCCAGCAATACCCGTGATACTGATCCCCCAATCCGTAGCGAGGCGTTTTCGCACCCCTAGGGCCATCTGTTGGGCAACAATGGCACTGACAGCCCCGACATTATTTAAATCCCGCTCATTTACGTCTAAGAGGGCAACTTTTACCCGATTATCGTAGGAAATAACCCCACCCCAAAAATAATCGGAACTGCCGGCGATTTGGGTGATAATTTCCCCTAATCCTCCTCCGGTACAGGATTCTGCCACACTCAAAGTTTGTTTTTGTCGCCGCAACAGTTCCCCCACTACCGAGGGTAAAGTATCATCATCGGCCCCAAAATAATCTAATCCGGCGATTTCCTTAATTTCCGTCGCTACCGGTTCAATTACCTGCAAAGCAGCCTCTAAAGAAGGGGCTTTCGTCGCAATTCGCAAACGCACTTCGCCTAAACCAGCATAGGGGGCAACGGTGGGGTTAGTCAGATCAAATAAATGGGCTACTTTTTCCGCTAAAGCTGACTCACCGATACCGCGAAATTTCAGAGAACGACTATAAATCCTCTCTTTGCCCCATCCTTGACTTTCTAGGTAAGGAATCGCCGTTTCTACCCACATTCTCTTCATTTCTGAGGGTACTCCGGGGAAAGTGAGAATAGTCAGGTTAGTCTGTGGTTGCCAGATCATGCCGGGGGCGGTTCCCGTCGGATTTGGCAAAAAATCGGCTCCCACGGGTATTAAAGCCTGTTTACTGTTACTAGGAGGCATTTCTCGCCCTAAAATCGTAAATTTAGCCTCGATTTCTGCTAAAATCTCTTTATCTTCTCTAAGGGGCGTTTGGAAAAAATCGGCGATTGTTTCTGTGGTTAAATCGTCAGGAGTAGGTCCCAGTCCCCCGGTAAAAATTAAAATTGAGGAACGTTCTCGGGCAATAGCGATCGCTTTTTTCAGTCTTTCTACATTATCCCCCACCACCGTTTGATAATAATGGGGAATGCCTAATTTTGCCAATTCTAGGGCTAAATATTGGGCGTTAGTATTAACTATATCCCCTAATAATAATTCCGTTCCTACACAAATAATTTCAGCGGCCATAATTTTTAGCAATTAGCTTAAGATTTTCAATTTTGATCATTAACTGATCTCCTGTCACCATCGTTCGATCGGGTTTAGGTAACGATGGTACTGGAAGTTAACCCTACCAGTGCGCTCCAGTATTATACCAGTAAGCTATCAACAATCAAAGTCTTGTATATTAAATGCCACTTTTAATAACCAGATTTAGTATCACTACCCATTAGCAAACGTAAAATCAGCCTACGATTCCTCTATATAGCAATAATTGATCATAATCAAGCATAACAAGGTATTGCCGATCATCACCTCTTCCTTCCTGCCATTACAAACCCCACCAAAATCATCTAAAATTAAAATGTCCACTAAATAATAAAATTCTATGACTCGCTGGTTTAATATTGCCGGTCCCTGTAAAGACGATATCCACTATATGCTCTCTCCCACAGTGCGATTACCAGATTTAGAGGATTTAATTCAACAACGTAGTTACTTTGTCCTTCACGCACCACGACAAACGGGGAAAACCACCGCAATGTTAGCCCTATCAAAACAACTTACTGCTACAGGAAATTATGCCGCAGTCATGGTATCAGTGGAAGTAGGAAGTGCATTTAATCATGATCCTAGTGCCGCAGAATTGGCAATTTTAGGGGCATGGTATAATACAATAAATATCCGCTTACCTAAAGAATTGCAACCACCTGTGAAACAATGGCAACAGGAAGAACCAGGAAATAGAATTAAGGCTTTTTTACAAGGTTGGGCAAAAGCTATCAATCGTCCCATAGTATTATTTATAGATGAAATTGACTCTTTACAAGACCAAACATTAATATCAGTTTTACGACAGTTAAGAGATGGTTTTCCTAACCGTCCTGAAAATTTTCCCTCGTCAGTAGGATTAATTGGTTTACGAGATGTGAGAGATTATAAAGTAGCATCGGGAGGTAGTGATAGATTAAATACATCCAGTCCTTTTAATATAAAAGTTGCTTCTCTGACTATGCGAAATTTTAATCTTGCAGAAGTGGGAGAATTATATCAAAAACATACAGCAGCAACTGGACAACTTTTCACACCAGAAGCAATAGAAACAGCTTATGATTTAACCCAAGGACAACCTTGGCTAGTCAATGCTTTAGCTAAAGAAATTGTCGAAAAAATGGTGAAAGATAGAAGTATTCCTATTACTAAAGAACATATTTTAACAGCCAAAGAAATATTAATAGCTCGTCAGGATACTCATTTAGATAGTTTAGCGGAAAGGTTAAGAGAACCAAGAATTAAAGCCATTATTGAACCGATGTTAGCTGGTTTAGAATTAGGAAATATACCTAATGATGATATTCAATTTGTGATTGATTTGGGATTATGTAAAATGCACCCCTACGGAGGTTTAACTATTGCTAATCCCATTTATCGGGAAGTGTTACCCAGAGCATTAACAGTCACACCAATGGCATCTTTACCAATGATTGCACCCACTTGGTTAACACCGGAAGGGGAGTTAAATCTAGATGCTTTATTAACAGCATTTCTCAAGTTTTGGCGACAGCACGGAGAACCGTTATTAGGTAGCACTGGCTATCATGAAATCGCACCGCATATTGTATTAATGGCTTTTTTACATCGTGTGATTAATGGTGGGGGAGTTTTAGAAAGGGAATATGCAATTGGTAGCGATAGAATGGATTTATGTTTACAGTATAAAGATGTAATTTTAGGGATTGAATTGAAAGTATGGCGGGATAAAAAACGCAATCCGCAAGCTGATGGAATTGAACAATTAGAATCTTATTTAGGACGTTTGGGTTTAGATTTTGGTTGGTTATTTATCTTTGATAGGCGGAAAAATGCCTTACCAATGGAAGAAAGGTTATCCACTGAAGTTGTGGTGACGGAAAATCAATATAGAATTACTGTAATTAGAGCTTGAGTGTTTTAAATGAAGTATTTTTGGAAACAATGCTTTTTTCAAAGATATTTAACGGTGAATTTATAAGGTACGTTGCATTTAATTAACACACCCTACAGAATTGGCTGCTTAATTTTTATTTCAGCTATTCATAAACTTTACTTCTATGGGCGATAAAAATTATCGTTACCAGTTTTAAATCATCATTAATTTCATAAATAACTCTATAGTCACCTACTCGATAACGATAATAACCTGATAACTCACCTTTGAGAGATTTTATATTAGGATGATTACGAGGATTAATTTTTAAACGTTCAAAACATCTATCTAACTTTTTTGTAAAGTAGCAGAAGCAGATTCAAAAAACTCCCCTGCATCAATACTAATAACAACAGTATAATTAATATTTTCGTTTAAGTTTGTCAACAGTAATCACCTTTCCTTGTTTTACATTTTCTCTAGCATGATCAAAATTTTCTTTAAATCCTACAATCTCTAATAACTCTTGAGTAGCATCATCTTCTCTTGTTGCCAAATATGCTAAAAAATCAACTGCTACGAGTAATTTTTCTGGTGACAGTTGTTCAACATATTTTTGGATTTGTTCACGAAGTTCTAACGTATTCATAGATTATTTTGGTTATTTACCCAATTTGATTATATCTGATTCTGATAAAATTTAGATCCCCGACTTCTGTTATTAATCTTCTCATGTAATAGATAATTTGTAGGGTGTATTAGTGACAGCGTAACGCACCTCATATTTACTAAATAATTTATTTTATTATGTTTTTAAAAATCTCATTTAATAATAATGGTGCGTTACGTCGCGTATTTAATTTATTTGTACATTTTATAATCTTTTTGCGCTCCTAACGCACCCTACAAACTACAAACTACAAACTACTTAATAATTCTCTGTAACCTTTAAATATTACAATAGACCTCTCCATAATTTAATTAAATCACAATAATAGGATATAATAAAACAAATAGTAAATCAAAAAAAGCCATGAAAAACTACACTTGGGAATACATTCAAAAATATCCGAAACAAACTAAAAGACTATTAGGAATT
>NZ_JADBTB010000220.1:0-6716 GCF_020246405.1 Microcystis sp. M083S1 | reverse complement strand
TTCTAGGTTCTGTGTGATAAGTTTAACTTACAATATGATCGATCAATCTTTGTGTCCTTTGTGTCTTTGTGGTTCGTTCCACCCCCTCGCTAGAAGGAATGTATCTTAGAATACATTTTACCCACCAAATCCAAGAGAGCCTGGAAGTTACCCCCCTGACAATTCTCTTAAACTCGGTTTCAGTTCCCATCTGTTGCCCCTAGGCTTTCTGTTCCTGTTTAGATTTATGTAGGGGATCCATATAAATCTCTAAGCGCTTAAATACCACGGAGGAAAGGGTAGTTAAAACCAAATAAACTAAAGCAACAGCGATATAAATCTCGAAAGCTTTATAGGTAGTGGCTACCATTAACTGACCTTGCCGGAATAATTCTTCAAAACCGATTACTGCCGCTAAACTGGTATCTTTAATTAGGGTGATAAATTCATTCCCCAACGGTGGCAACATCCGGCGAAAAGCTTGGGGAAAAATCACCTCGCGCATGGTTTGCACTGGGGACATTCCTAGACTAGAACAAGCTTCCCATTGACCATTATCGATCGATTGAATACCGCCGCGCATAATTTCAGCTAAATAGGCCGCTACATTTAAACTTAGGGCAAATAGGGCCGCCGGTAAACGATCTAAGTCGATATTTAAGCCAATTTCTCGGAACAACCCGGGCAAACCAAAATAGATCAAGAATAATTGCACCAGCATCGGTGTTCCCCGAAAGAAATCCACATAGATGCGGCAAATTATTTTTAACCATTTGTAGGGAGAAATCAGGGCAATAGCCACTAAAGTTCCGCCGATTAACCCGAACAGAAAAGACAGAACCGTTAACAGAATTGTCCAGGGAACCCCTTTAAAAATCAGGTTATAGAATAATTCTCCCCAGTTAAAACTCGATTCCTGTAAATTCTTTAAAGCTGGGGCAACTAAGGGTAATTCTGGCGGTTTTTCTCCAAACCATTGCCGAAAAATAGCATCGTACCGACCACTTTCTATGACTCGACCGAGAGCATCATTAATTAACTGGAGATAGGGGGAATTTTTGGGTAAAGCAATGCCGTAGAATTCTTCCGTTAATAATTCTCCGACTACTTTTACACCTCGTAAACCCGCTTCTTTAATTGCATACAAAGTCACGGGTTTATCGTTAACTACCGCATCAACTCGACCATTAATTAATTCCTGCAAAGCTAAAGCCGCCGAGTCAAATTGACTAACCACTGACCCGGGTATTTTTATCGCTTCTAAGGCTCCCGTCGTGCCAATTTGGACGGCAATTCTTTTGCCTTTTAAGTCTTCAAAATTTTTAATCGTCTTATTATCTTCCCGAACAGCGATCGCTAAACCAGCCCTAAAATAAGGTCGAGAAAAAGAAATCGCTTGAGCGCGTTCGGCGGTGATGGTCATGCCACTAATAGCGGCTTCCACTGTTCTCGCTTGTAGAGCCGGAATAATGCCATCAAAGGGTAAATTTCTAAAGTCAATGTTGAGATCAGCTTCCTCTCCAATCGCTCGCATTAAATCGATATCAAACCCAGTTAATTGTCCCCCTTGTTGAAATTCAAAGGGCGGAAAAGTCGCTTCTGTGGCGACTCGAAAAGGATTAGGAGGAGTCTGGGAAAAAGCGGGAATAACACTTAATCCTAGCGCCAAGACTAATCCTAACAAGGCAAAGATAACTCTCTGTACCGCCCGCCCTCGCCAAAATTTAATCATTTTTTAATTGTTTCTCCTTGATTTTTTTGCTCAATTAAGTTAGTAATTTCGTCCTACTTCCCACCCAAGACAGATGTAGAGAGACTATTTGAGTATTATGATTATTCCTCTTGATAAAATGTCGTCAAGGATACAATCTAGCAGAAACTAATCTGGATACTTTTATACAGAATGTAAAATTTTTTACGAGAGGACATCATGACCACTACCACCCCTGTGATTGTTAGTGAAGGTTTACGCAAAAGTTACGGCTCTTTAGAGGTACTCAAAGGAGTTACAGGCACTCTTTATCAAGGGGACGTGGTATCGGTAATCGGTCCCTCTGGCTGCGGCAAAAGTACCTTTTTACGCTGTCTCAATCGTTTGGAAACAATTAACGGCGGCCGCTTGGAGGTGATGGGAATTGACATCTCTTCCCCGAAGTTAAATCAATCGGTCCTCCGCAAGTTACGCAGCCGGGTAAGTATGGTGTTTCAACACTTTAATCTTTTTCCCCATCTCACCGTTTTACAAAACTTGATGTTGGCCCCCAAGCAAGTGTTACACCACCCGGAAAATGAGGCTAAAGAGACCGCAATTCATTATCTGGAAAAGGTGGGTTTGGCCCCAAAAGCCGATGTTTATCCCGACCAATTATCGGGAGGACAAAAACAACGGGTGGCGATCGCTCGCAGTCTCTGCATGAAACCAGAGGTGATTTTATTTGATGAACCCACTTCGGCCCTGGATCCGGAATTAGTCGGGGAAGTGTTAAACGTTATGCGTCAATTGGCCAATGACGGTATGACTATGGTAGTCGTCACTCACGAAATGCAGTTCGCCAAGGAAGTCTCTAACAAGGTTTTGTTCTTTAATCAAGGTGTCATCGAAGAAGCAGGTGATCCCGACACTTTCTTTAATAATCCCCACAGCGAGCGCTTACAAGCCTTTTTAAGTCGCATCAATAGTAATTAGGGTTTACTGAATTCAGGATTCAGGAGTCAGGAGTCAGGAGTCAGGAGTCAGGTTTTAGGTGTTGGGGGTTGGGGTTTTGGGGTTTTAGTTCAATTTCCTCACTTCCCCACCTCCCCAATTCATAATTCATAATTCATAATTCATAATTCATAATTCCCACTTCCCCACCTCCCCAATTCATAATTCATAATTTATAATTTCCCCTCCCCATCACCCCACTTCTCCACCAATTGTAAAGAAATGTTACAATTATGCCGTTATAACAGCTTACCATCTTGACAGGAGAGAAAGACAGTGGTTATAGTAGAGACACATACCCGGGTAAACCAATTTAGTGATATGCAAGACAAGCAAAAAGTCACACTGTACCTTCCCCCTGGAGTCCATCGTCAACTAAAAATAAGGGCTGCGATCGATGAAGAATCGATGTCAGGTCTGGTGGAAAAAGCGATCGCTTTCTACCTAAAATACCCCGAAAAGGTAGAAGAAATCGAAGCCGCCGCCTATGGCAAAACCTATCAGGTTCATGTCTGTCCCGAGTGTGATGCCGCGTTAGTGATGAAAGAAGATCGGCTAAGGTCGATCAAACGCCAGCCCGCAATAGTGGGCGACGAGTTCCCGATCGAAGTTCCCGAACCCGTTGGCGCCCAAGCAACCGCAGAGGGAGAAGCAGCCTTAGTTCCCTGCTAAACTCTCAGTAGCCGAACAAGGCATCTACAGCCATCAGCCGCCCAAGGTCAAAACCGTTACCACAAATAGGGTCGATGTTATGAAAGAAGAGCTAGAAATTCTCGTCAAGGCTCAGTATCCCCTGATTTACCTCGTCACCTCCGAGGAGGAAAGGGCGGAAGAAGCCATCAGCAAAATAGCCCAACTAAATACACAACATCGACGGGTGTTTGTCTGGACTGTTACCCACGGCATGATCGAACTGGGTCAACCGCGCCAAACCAGTCAACATAATACCGTATCTCCAGAAGCGGCGATCGAATGGGTAGTGCGTCAACGGGAAGCGGGCATCTACATCTTCAAAGACCTGCATCCGTTCATCACTTCCGCTCCGGTCAATCGCTGGTTAAGAGATGCGATCGCCAGCTTTAAAGGAACCGAAAAAATCATTATTTTAATGTCTCCCCTGCAAGAAGTCCCCATAGAACTAGAGAAAGACGTAGTAGTTCTAGATTTTCCCCTGCCGGACATGGGAGAGTTAGATACGGTACTCTCGCAACACCTAGGCAAAAATCAAAATCGTCGTACCACCACAGAGGTCCGGGAAAAACTCCTGAAAGCGGCCTTGGGCTTAACCAAAGATGAAGCCGAAAAAGTTTACCGGAAAGCCTATGTAAAAGCGAACAAACTCACGGAAGACGAGGTAGAAATCGTCCTTTCCGAGAAAAAACAACTGATTCGCCGCAACGGAATTTTAGAATACGTTGAAGAGGACGAGACCATCAATGCCGTCGGCGGTCTGGAAGAATTAAAAAGATGGTTAAAACAGCGCTCAAATGCCTTTACAGAAAGAGCCAGAGGTTACGGACTCCCCCAACCGAAAGGGATGCTAATTTTAGGAGTACCAGGCTGTGGTAAGTCCTTAATCGCTAAAACCACCTCGCGTCTCTGGAGTTTACCGCTCCTGCGCTTAGATATGGGACGGGTTTACGATGGTTCCATGGTGGGACGGTCCGAGGCTAACCTGCGTAATGCCTTAAAAACTGCCGAATCCATCTCTCCGGCCATTCTTTTCATCGATGAATTAGATAAAGCTTTTGCCGGTGGCACGGGATCCGCCGATTCCGATGGGGGAACCTCTAGCCGCATCTTCGGCTCCTTCCTGACTTGGATGCAGGAAAAAACCTCGCCCGTCTTCGTCATGGCCACAGCTAACCGGATTGAACGGCTACCGGGGGAATTTCTCCGTAAGGGGCGCTTCGATGAAATCTTCTTTGTCGATTTGCCCAATTCCGAAGAAAGACAAGATATCTTTAATATTCACCTGACTAAACGACGCTCCGACATTTCTCGCTTCGATTTGGAGCAGTTAGCCAAGGTATCCGATGGGTTTTCCGGTGCGGAAATAGAACAGGCGCTGATTGCCGCCATGTATGAGGCCTTCGCCCAAGATCGCGAATTCACGCAATTGGACATTATTGCGGCGATTAAGGCGACTCTGCCCCTATCTCGCACCATGACCGAACAGGTAACGGCCCTGCGTGATTGGGCCAGACAACGCGCCCGACCTGCTTCGGCCTCCGTCGCTGAGTACCAGCGATTGGAGTTCTAACAGACTTTCGCCCGCTCCCAACGGGATGAAAGGCTAGTTCTCAGGGACTAGCAATGCCTCGCAAAGCCGCTTGGCGGCACTCTTTAACTCTCAATCTGTTGTTGTTGATTCTTATCTACAAAGAGGAAATTCCAATGTCTCATTTCAGCACTCTCCGGACCAAAATCACCGATGCCGAAATCCTCAAAGCTTCTCTCCGCGACCTCGGCATTAGCGTAAAAACCGAAGCTGATGTTCGTGGTTACAACGGTCAACGGGTTCGCTCCGACATCGTTGCTGTTCTCGATGGCGAATATGATCTCGGTTGGTCCCGCAACACCGACGGCAGTTTCGATTTAATCGCTGACCTCTGGGGTGTAGCCAAAAAACACAATCAAACCGAATTGATCAACTCGATCAACCAAAAATACGCTGTGAACAAAACCCTATCCGAAGTGAAACAGCGCGGTCTGCAAAACGCTAACGTTAAGCTAGTCGTTCAAAGCTAAGATTTACAGCGCGTTCCCAAGCCTAGGGGTTGACCAGTTCGGTTAACCCTTTTTTCTGTCTGTGGGGTATGTTAAGAATAGTAAAATTAACTTGACAAAAATGCTCCGACCCGAAGAAAGAACTAAACTCGATCCGACCAAAGACAGCGATTTTTATGCTTTTCCCCGCTTCGTCACCCACGTGGATGAGGGTTTTATCGATCGATTAACCGCTCTCTACCGAGAGATATTATCGCCGAATACGCGCATTTTAGACCTGATGAGCAGCTGGGTGTCCCATTTACCGGAGGAGATGGAATTTGAGCATATCGAAGGTCACGGGATGAATGGGGAGGAGTTAGCCAAAAATCCCCGCTTGCATAGTTATTTTGTCCAGGACCTCAATGCACAGCCAAAATTGCCCCTAGGGGATAGTTCTTTTGATGCGGTGTTAATCACGGTGTCGGTGCAGTATTTGCAGTATCCAGAGGCGATTTTTGCGGAACTGTATCGCATTTTAAAGCCTAATGGTCTGGTGGTGGTCAGTTTTTCCAATCGGATGTTTTACCAAAAAGCGATCGCTGCTTGGCGCGATAATAGCGATTTAGGCCGGGTAGCGTTAGTGAAATCCTATTTTAAATCGGTGGCGGGATTTAGGGAAGTACAGGCGATCGTTCGTCCTGCTACTACCCCCAGTTTCCTACAAATGTTAGGAATTATGGTTGCTGATCCCTTCTATGCAGTGATAGGAAAAAAAGAATCCTCTCTAGGATTATAGTCATCGTTAAGTAGGTTGACTATCTAAATTGCTCGTTAAGACTGTCTATGGGAAGGGAGCCTGGAGAGAGGAATTCTAAGCATTTGTAGTAATATTTCTAATATGCAGTTTAGATGCAGTACAGCTTAGAACCTTGCCAGGAGACAAATGGGAGAGGAGAAGCAATTTCATCCCAAAATAGTTGTGCTAGAATGGCGAAAAATTCTCGCAATTGATAATTATGTTAGCCGAATTAGCCGCCGCCGAAATCGCTAAAATCGCCTTTGAAGCTGTTATCGGTAAATTAACGGAAGGAGCCATGGATAAAGGTGTAGAATTGTGGCAAAAAATTAAGCAAAAGTTACAAAAGGAACCCACCGCAGCCAAGGTTTTAGCGGCAGCAGAACAAACCAAATCCGAGGCGATGATTGAACAGCAAGTGGTTCCTTTTTTACAGGTAGAAATGCTCAAAGACACCAATTTTGCCCAAGAAATCCAAACCCTAGCACAACAAATTAAACAAGTTATCAACAGTGGCAATCAAGA
>NZ_JADBTB010000022.1:0-16166 GCF_020246405.1 Microcystis sp. M083S1 | reverse complement strand
TTCTTCGTATTGACTTTGAATTTCAATATGAATCAAAATCCAGACTTCTTCACCCCTGAGTAACCAAACTTTATAGAGTTTGTCAGCGAAACGTTTTTTTGTCTTTGCTGAAGCGGTAATCCGTTTGAGTTCTTTTTCTAGGGATTCGGGAGTTTTTGTCCAATCAATTAGTTGGTGAACTTCAGGAAAGAAGAAGTATAAAAACGCTTCAAAATACTCGCTTAATGCTTCTTTCCAGGGTTCATCATAATTGGCGGTTGGTTGGTTCATTTGAGTTGTCCGCTTACTCTTAGGGGTGAAGCGCGATAGCGTAACGCACCGATTTAATAATAGAGGTGGTGGTGGTAATCTGGGGATTTTGTTGTAAAAAAGTGGATATTTGTTCGATTCCGTCTTGATTGGGAGAGAGAATAACGGTGGCGACTTCTGGAATTACCCCAGCTTGTAGGGTTTGATAATCGGTAACACCAGCATCGAGGAAAACTACGGTAGCGGTTAAACGCTGATTTCTCACACTATCCACCTGATTAGCTTGAACAAAGCCATCAGATTGAGCGAAATTGAACAAAACATCGTCAATAGCAGGAAAAATCGGCAATAGGGTAGAAGTCATGACATTGACCGCAAAGGTTTATTGCTAACAGTTTTAGCCCAACAATCCCCAATTTTTCAAGACTTCCATAACATAAATTAACATTATATAGAAAACGGGTTTCTAAATAGACGTTTTCTCATGGTTTCTTGAAAAAAACCATTTTCTCAGTTTCGTGGGTTGTTGCAAGATATGCAATCTGAACGACGTTCATAAATTGTATTTTTATTAGTTTATGGGACACAAACAATTCCTAATCCTGCCATTTGACGAATATGATCATCAAAAGCGAATACCTTAAATATTTGTAAACGATGAGCCATAACTAAAATAGAACAATCTGTGTAACTCCATTTTTTATCATTGTACTTACAGAAAGCTTCCCATATTGCCAGATCATCGCCATCTGACACATTGATATAACGATGATCTTCTCTTAGTATTTGACCCACTTGGATTGAGGATCGACTAGATACCTTGCTCCGAATCTAAGTAACAGTTTCATCGAATACCGATTCGAGAATAATCCAATTATTATGAGGATTTTCTAAGTAATATTTTTGAGCGCTTTCGTGATGAGTTTCAGATTTGACAAAAAAGGCAATTAAAGCAGACGTATCAACAATAATTTCTTTGTCCACAATTTTTAATAAATAATTTCATCGATGTTTTCAGCGTAGTTAGTTACAACTTGACCCCGATTATCTTGTCCGATAATATATTTAGGCTCAGGTTGGACAATTTCTAAACTTCCACAAAGTTCCCAAGTACGAGTCTTGGTAATATCTGGTAATTCAGCTTGAACATAATTTTCCAAAGCTTTGATAACAATCTCTTGAACCGAGGATTTTTGTTCTTGCAAACGAGATATTAATTCGTCGGGAATTTCGATCAATATTTGAGTCATTGATAAACCTTAGAGATTAACGTTGTTTTACTAACATTATAGCCTGTTTGTGAATTATAACCAAGAGACGCAAATGCAATTACCTGAATCAGTTACCAAAAGGCTAACAACTGTTCACTGATTCAGGTGATTCGCCATAAGTCCACAAAACGGGTTTCTTGAAGAAACCCGTTTTCTAGATATTGATTTTTGCCAAAGACTGCTTAAATTCTGCGAGAGAATTAGCAGTAGCTGCTAATTTTAGTAGCTCTTCTAAGATAGTAGGGTTAGTCATTTTAAGGAGTTGACATGATTTTTTCCTGAATAATAGGGTGAAAAGTAAACAATTAAGTCCCTAAAGAAGGCACCATCCAGACGGATTGAGTGCCGTCGAGGTCGGTATCTGGTCCAATTAGCGCCGGGTTGCGGTAGCCCGGAAGGACGGAGACGGCAAAAACCTCCTCCACGCCGCTATTGAACCAAAAAGTTGCCACCAGTTGACTGGTAGCCAGGTTGACAATAGCCAACCCGCACCGCAATTGATTACGCCGCTCATCCAGGGGTAAACCGCCAAAAACCGCCGTTTCCCGCACTTGGGACAACCCGACAAAGGCGTGACCTTCCCAACAGTCCAAACCCCGGGTAAAACCGGGCAATTCCGCCACGATTTCTGTGCTGCCAGTTTGGGGATGCCAACGGTTCAAGGTTCCATAACCGGAATTGAGAAAATAGAGATTACCCTGGTAAAGACGGGGAGAATGGGGCATAGCTAAACCCCGCAAAATCACCTCTCCCCTAGCCACATCAATTAAGCATCCGCCCTGGGCCTTATTCTCTCGCCAGAGGCTTTCCTCGTTGGTTTCCCCCAATGCCGTTACATAGGCGGGAGTGCCGCTATTTTCAGCCATAGCCAAGCCATTGAGGTGGCAGCGGTCTCCGGGGACTAACTCGGTAATAAAGGGCGGTTTCCACTGGGGGAGAAAACTCCAATTTCCTTCGATAGTTGCCAGACAGTTAAATAGGGTATTGACCACCCAAAGGCGATTACTGCCAAAGGCCAAATCATGACCCATAATCGGACCGGTGAGGTGAGAGGAGCGGGCCAAAAAAGCGATATCCTGTTCCCCTTCCGGTTTAATCTGGGGGGCAATCTCTCGATTAGCGGGTAAATGCCAAATTGCCTGACGAGCGCCCACAGCAATTCCGGTAGCGGTTCGGGTTAAACCCATTGCTTGGTCAAAATGGGCGAAACTCACCCGTATTTGTCCTTGATAAGTGCCAATGCTGGCCACTCGTCCCGCTTGGTAGGTGGAAATCAACACTGAGAGGTCAAGCTGGTTGAGTAATTCCGGCAGATTGAGGCTGTACTCATAATTGACCGGCACTGCTTGGCACTGAGATGGACTCGCTGCTGGCTCTTGGGTATCTGAAAACTGGTTAGTCTTGGGCGGCAAGCTGTCCATAGAGTTTTTTTTGCATCGATTAGAATCGATTGTGATAATTGATTATTGTTTATGGTTTGTTGACTAAGGGGTTCTAATTAATCCCCCCTTGCCCCCCTTAATAAGGTTTGATCCCCCCTTGCCCCCCTTAATAAGGGGGGTGGTGATGGGTTTCAGTTGGCATTAATGGGGTTCATTATAGACAAATTAATCAATATTATTTATAAACTTTTCTTAACTTTTTTTGTATAAAATTTACCTGAACGGTAGTATTAAATACTTATGATTGAGTTTGTATAAAACACTTTTGCAATTTAAGCTTGTGTATAAAGTTTTATAGACAGATTCAACATTTCTGGTCACTAAGCCACAGCAAATCCCGTATATTTGCGTATTTTAGGATAACGAAAACCCAGGACTATATCTTCTTTGGGAATACCTGCCTCCATCAAATCAGTAGCTATGCCTTCCTCCGTTTCATCACATTGAATCCAGACTTTATCGACAACCAAGCTAAGGTGAATTGGTGTTGCATGGAGATACTTATTACCACTCCAACCGAAATCTAAAACTAGATAATGTCCTCGTTCATCATCAAATATAACCTGAGAAGTGTAGCCATCAGGTAAAGTAGCACGATAGTTAGCATGATTCTGGAGAACAGTCTTAATAATACCTTGATATTTTAATCGGGTATCCATTGCACGATTACCTCACTTTCATCATCAAAGACAATTAATTTCACAATCTGATTCTTTAGCAATACCTGCCCTAATTCTATACTAAAAACACTGTTAAAAGTTGGCTGAGATATGGCCAGATAAAGAACTCGCTCAACTTTCATCTCGTTAAGGATTTGACGATACAAGACGTACTGCCCCAAAGCTTGCTGTAAATCCTTTACGTCAGACTGTCCTACAAAGCTTTTCACTTCAACGACAATTTTCCGCAATTCTTTCTCCGCACTGATTAAGCGTTCTGCTCCCAAATCAGCGGATAAACGCTTCTTGCCAATTTGAAGTGGAAAAGGATCGTGAGTGATTGCCCACCCGTCCTTCTCTAAAGCAAGTTTTACAGTGTCGTGGTAAATATCTCTTGCAGACACAAAAATTCAGAGGATAAATACTCTAATCAGCAGTATAGCAAATTTTTCTGTTCTCAAGACCTCTTGTAAAAATCAAAAGACGAGTGCCTACAGCAATTCCGGTAGCAGTTCGGGATAATTGACCGGCACTGCTTGGCGCTGAGATGGACTCGCTGCTGGCTCTTGGGTATCTGAAAACTGGTTAGTGTTAGGCGGCAAGCTGTCCATAGAGTTTTTTTTGCATGGATTAGAATCGATTGTGATAATTGATTATTGTCTATGGTTTATTATGGTTTCAGTTGGCATTAATGGGTTCTATTATAGACAAATTAATCAATATTATTTATAAACTTTTCTTAACTTTTTTTGTATAAAATTTACTTGAACGGGAGCATTAAATATTTATGATTGAGTTTGTATAAAACACTTTTGCAATTATGGAATTTTGGAATTGACGAAATCTAGCCAAGAATTTAACTTAAGCTTATTCTTTTGGATATAAACTTGATTCTAGAAAAACTATTGGTAATCAGAAAATGCTGACTTCATCGCCTCCTAATCTCTCGCAACTTGCCCTTTTATTTCTCAAAATCGGGATTATCGGTTTTGGCGGTCCGGCTGCCCATATCGCTTTAATGGAGGAAGAAGTGGTTAAGCGTCGCGCTTGGATGACTAAGGAGCGATTTCTCGATTTGGTGGGGGCAACTAATCTGATTCCCGGTCCTAATTCCACGGAAATGGCCATTCATATCGGTTATATTTTTGGTGGTTTAGCGGGTTTAATAATCACGGGGGTTTGTTTTATCACTCCTGCGGTGTTAATTACGGGTTTTCTAGCGTGGATTTATACTAACTACGGGACTTTACCCGATGTGGCTCCGATTTTTGCCTGGATTAAACCGGTAGTAATTGCGGTGATTTTTCAGGCACTCTGGCGCTTAGGCAAAAAGGCACTAAAAACCCGTCAATTACTCTTCATCGGATTGGGA
The DNA here is from genome assembly GCF_020246405.1 of Microcystis sp. M083S1. NCBI lineage: Bacteria > Bacillati > Cyanobacteriota > Cyanophyceae > Chroococcales > Microcystaceae > Microcystis > Microcystis sp. M083S1. Next base: position 11,173 of record NZ_JADBTB010000022.1, on the reverse strand, counting down.
GTTATCGGATTATTAATCTTAGGTTTAAATGAAGTTATCGCTTTACTGTTAGGCGGAATTATCGGGATGTTTATCCTAAAAAAATTCGCTACCTTTCCCCTGATTGTGGCAGGAATAGGCGGTGCGACGGCGGTTGCTACTCCTAGCAACATCCCACCGACATTAACAGGATTAGGGCTATTTTTTCTCAAGGTGGGTAGTGTTTTATTTGGTAGTGGTTATGTGTTAGTTGCCTTTTTAGAAGGGGATTTAGTGCAGGGGAAAGGATGGTTAACCCAGCAACAATTATTAGATGCTATTGCTGTGGGTCAATTTACCCCCGGCCCGGTGTTATCCACAGCCACTTTTATCGGTTATCAAATATTAGGAGTATCGGGGGCAATTGTGGCGACTCTAGCGATTTTCTTTCCTTCTTTTATCTTTGTTTTATTACTTAATCCTCTTATTCCTAAGCTGAGAGAATCGGCTTGGGCGGGTGCTTTTTTAGATGCAATTAATGCTAGTGCCGTGGCTTTAATGGTAGCAGTAATTTTTAATTTAGCTCTAGCTACTTGGTTACAACCCTACGGTAATTTACCTTTTAATTTATTGGCTATCATTCTATCTCTTGTCTCTGGTATTCTTTTACTACGTTTTCAGGTTAATTCTACTTGGTTAATTCTGACTGGTGCGCTCATTGGTTTGCTATTGAAATAATTAGGTTAGGGGGAAATAAGTAAATGGTTCTAATTAAATAGATTTTGCCTTTAATCCCCCCTTGATCCCTAGGGTTGATTCAAGGTAGGGTTGATTTAAGGTAGGGTTGATTCAAGGTAGGGTTGATTCAAGGTAGGGTTGATTCATGAATCAACCCTACCCTTGATACCCGCTTAATAAGGGGGCGCTGATTCGTTAAACTTTTGCCATTGATGTAGTTGGTTTTCTGAGCTTTTCTACCCAGTTATAAATCTGATCGCGATTTAGTCGATAGCTGAGGGGATGGGCGATTAATCGAGCGCTACTAGCAAATAATTCGGCAATTTCTACTAAACCATTTTCGCGTAAAGTTCGACCGGTGGAAACTAGGTCAACTATCGCTTCTGACATCCCCGTAATCGGGCCTAATTCTACGGAACCATAGAGAGGTATAATCTCGACCGGAATATCTAAACGACGAAAATAATCCTTAGCACAATTGACAAATTTTGAGGCGACTTTACCGTGATGGGGAATATCTAAGGGACTTTGATAGGGACTATCAGCAGGGACAGCTACCGACATCCGACAATAACCAAATTTTAGGTCAATTAAATTAGCCACATCGGGAGATTTTTCCAATAAAATATCATAACCGGCGATGCCTAATTGTGCCTGACCGTATTCTACATAAACGGGGACATCTGTGGCTCTGACTAATAAGGCTTTCGCTTGGTTAGTGGGATCAGTAATCTGTAATTGGCGATTTTTTGAGTCAAGAAAGGCACTAAAATCTAAGCCAATTTTCTGAAATATTTGGATACTTTCGTTTAGTAAAGCACCCTTCGGTAAGGCAATTGTTAGCATAGAGGGAATTATGAATTATGAATTATGAATTATGAATTGGGTAGTGGGGAAATTGAACTAAAACCCCAAAACGCCAAAACCCCAACACCTAAAACCTGTCTCGGAGTCTCCCGACAGCTAAAATCATAACTGATAACTATCCATCTTTTTAGGTAGGAGAATTGCCAGATTCTTGCTGTTGCATGAGTGCCTGTTGCCTCTTGCCTTCAGAAGCTGATAACCGAGATGGCAGTAAGTTCTCTAATGACCACATCAGCTAATTGTAAATCTTGATGGGTTTCCGGTTGCCAACTAATTGCGATCGCAGCTGCTGATTTTGCCTGTTTAGCCATTTCCCAATCGGCCCTAGTGTCCCCCACCATCAGGGTTTTGTCCACTGCGGTCCCCAAAGCTTGACAGGTTTCTTGCAATAATAGGGGATCGGGTTTACTTAAACCTCGATCGCAGCCCTGGGCAATTTTAATATAATTTAATAGGCTATTTTCCTTGACAAATTGCTCCACTCGTGCTGTGGTATCGGAGGAAAGAATCGCCAATTGTAAACCGGCCGCGTGCAGATAACGAATTACTTCTAAACAGTGGGGATAGAGGGGATTTAAGCGGGGGGGAACCTTTTCATCGGCCGCTTGAAAGGATGCTTTTGCGATCGCCATGGCCGTTAACCAATCCCGACCGGTGGAAGCAATACAACCGGCAGCGGCGATATGATTATCTCTGCGGCTGCCCACTGCCATTAAACCAGCAGGATTGAGACTATTTGCCCCAATACCGAAAGTTTTAGTTAATAAAGACTCTAAACCAGGGATTCGCGATTCAATGGCTTGTATCCGGGCTATAGCTCGATCGTACCAGAAAGCTCGCGAATCCTCTAGCGTACCGTCCTTATCAAAAACAATCCCTTGAATATCTCTAAATTCTCGATTACCACAGCGAATTATCGGCAAATAAACCCCCTTATTTTTATTGAATGTCAGCCATCATTTTAGCTTTCAGGAGGCAGGATTCAGGAGACAGGATTAAGGATTCAGGAGATTATTTTTTATTTATTCTCCCCACACCCCACACCCCACACCCCACACCCCACTTCCCAATTCATAATTCATAATTCATAATTCCCTATACCTTTTAAACAGGATTTAGCATTACTCCTCAAAAGCGGCTTTTTGCTGACGGACTAAATCGACACCGCGGGAAGTTCCCAGACGGGTGGCCCCGGCCTGGATAAGAGCGAGCGCTTGTTCTAGGGTGCGAATTCCGCCGGATGCTTTAATTCCTACCCGGCCTTTGCTAATTTCCTTGAGAAACTTGACATCGCTAACCGTTGCACCTCCAAACCAGCCGGTACTGGTTTTTAGATAACTCACTCCTGCATCCATGCAAATTTCTGCCGCTAAACGTTTCTCGGTGTCTGTTAGTTGCGAGGTTTCCAGAATCGCTTTTACCGTCTGGCCAGTTTCCTGACAAATACTAGCAATTTCTTGGAATAATTCCTCGGATTTCCCATCTTTTAGCCAACCGAGATTAATAACGACATCTAACTCCTTAGCGCCATTATCTACAGCTTCTAAAGCCTCATAACGTTTAACTGCGGAGGTAGTGGCCCCTGCGGGAAAACCAATCACGGTAGAAACTAAAGTTTTTTTGCCGTGGAGTAACTGCACCGCTTGCTTAACGGCAGCGGGATAAACGCAGACGGTGGGAAAATGATATTGATCAGCCTGTTGACAGTAAGCCTCTAATTGTTCACTGGTGGCGGTGGGGATGAGGAGAGAATGGTCGATATATTGTGCTAAATCTAGATCAGAATCGGTGATAGCCATTATCTAAGCCTCAATATAGTCAATCGATCGCTATTTTCTCATTTTATGGAAGTCACACAGCAAAGTCATCTCTCGTTAACCTAGAAATTCAGAGACTAGCAAAAATCCAGTAACCTAGGAAGAAACCGTCACAAGTGAAGACTAGGAGACAATAGACCTATGTTAGAAGCGTATCATCAGCACGTTGCCGACCGAGCGAAATTAGGTATCCCTCCCCTTCCCCTCAACGCTCAACAAACGGCGGAATTATGCGAAATACTCAAAAATCCGTCCGAAGAACTCAAAGGAGAATTGCTGACCCTGCTGCGTGACCGTATTCCCCCCGGAGTTGACGAAGCGGCCTACGTTAAAGCGGGATTTTTAACAGGAATTGCCAAAGGTGAAATAAAATCTAACGTTATCTCCCCCCAGGGTGCGGTTAGCTTACTGGGAACCATGGTAGGTGGTTATAACGTTCATTCTCTGATTGAACTGCTGAAATCCAGAGATATTAATATCGCCGCCGCTGCTGCCAGCGCTTTAAGTAAAACCCTGCTGGTATTCGACGCATTTAACGAGGTTTTGGAATTATCCGACACCAATCCCTATGCTAAACAGGTTATCGATGCTTGGGCCAATGGCGCTTGGTTTATCGCTAAACCGAAACTTGCTAAAGAAATTACCGTCACCGTTTTCAAAGTACCCGGGGAAACCAATACAGATGACCTATCTCCCGCTCCCCACGCCACCACCCGGCCCGATATTCCCCTTCATGCTTTGGTTATGTTAGAAACCCGTCAACCCGGGTCCTTAGAAACCATTGCCGAATTGAAAAAATTAGGCCATCCGGTCGCCTATGTGGGGGATGTGGTCGGGACTGGTTCCAGCCGAAAATCGGCGATTAACTCGGTTCTCTGGCATATTGGCGATGATATTCCCTTTGTGCCTAATAAACGTGCTGGTGGCTATATTTTAGGCAGTAAAATCGCCCCTATCTTCTTTAATACGGCCGAGGATTCCGGTGCTTTACCGCTTGAATGCGATGTTAGCCAAATGAACACGGGGGATGTGATTAAAATCTATCCCTACGAAGGCAAAATCACCAACGAAGCGGGCGCAACTATTAGCACTTTTAGCCTCAAACCTGAGACAATTCTGGATGAAGTGCGCGCCGGCGGTCGTATTCCCCTCTTAATCGGTCGCAGTCTCACCGATAAAACCCGTCACGCCTTGGGACTTGAGGCTAGTACCCTATTTACTCGTCCAACTATGCCTAATGACACGGGTAAAGGTTACACCCTAGCGCAAAAAATGGTCGGCAAAGCTTGCGGTTTACCCGGGGTGCGGCCGGGTACTTCCTGTGACCCGATTATGACCACGGTAGGGTCTCAGGATACCACCGGCCCGATGACCAGAGACGAGTTAAAAGAGTTAGCCTGTTTAGGTTTTAGCGCCGATTTAGTCATGCAGAGTTTCTGTCACACGGCAGCCTATCCCAAACCGGTTGATATTCAAACTCATCACCAATTACCGGACTTTTTCTCTACCCGGGGTGGGGTGGCTTTACGTCCGGGAGATGGCATTATTCATTCCTGGTTAAATCGGATGTTATTGCCGGATACGGTGGGGACTGGCGGCGATTCTCATACTCGTTTTCCCTTGGGAATTTCCTTTCCTGCGGGGTCGGGTTTAGTGGCATTTGCCGCCGCTTTGGGAGTAATGCCTTTGGATATGCCGGAATCGGTTTTAGTGCGTTTTACGGGGGAATTACAACCAGGTGTAACTCTGCGCGATATTGTTAATGCTATTCCCTACGTTGCCATCCAAGAGGGTAAATTAACCGTGGAAAAACAGAACAAAAAAAATGTTTTTAACGGTCGCATTATGGAGATGGAAGGGCTGCCGGATTTGAAATTAGAACAGGCTTTTGAGTTAACCGATGCCACGGCGGAACGTTCCTGCGCTGGTTGTACGATTAAGTTAAGTACGGAAACAGTGGCGGAATATTTACGCTCTAATGTAGCCCTGTTAAAGAATATGGCGGCCCGGGGTTATAGTGATGCTAAAACTATCCTGCGTCGGGTAGCAAAAATGGAACAATGGTTAGCTAATCCCGTCCTGATGGAGGCGGATAAGGATGCCGAATATGCGGATATTATCACCGTCAACTTAAACGAGATTAAAGAACCAATTGTTGCCGCACCCAATGACCCCGATAATATCAAGTTAATGTCGGAATGCGCCGGGGATAAAATTGATGAGGTGTTCATCGGTTCTTGTATGACTAATATCGGTCATTATCGCGCCGCCGCTAAGATATTAGAAGGAGCAGGAGTTGCTAAGGCTAAACTGTGGATTTGTCCCCCCACCCGCATGGATGAAAAACAATTGCGCGAGGAGGGAATGTATGGCATTTTTGCCGCTTCTGGGGCCCGTACCGAGATGCCTGGATGTTCCCTTTGTATGGGTAATCAAGCGCGGGTTGAAGACAGAGCGACGGTATTTTCTACCTCGACTCGTAACTTCAATAATCGCATGGGAAAAGATGCGCGAGTCTATCTCGGTTCCGCCGAATTAGCGGCGGTTTGTGCGCTGCTAGGACGCATTCCCACCCTTGAGGAATACCTGGCAATTGTCACCGAGAAAATTAATCCTTTTGCTGGCGATTTATACCGCTATTTGAACTTTAATGAAATCGCTGGTTTTGAGGATGAAGGCCGGGTAATTCCCCTAGAAGATTTACCTAAGATTGAGGATATTTTAGGTATTCCTTCCGGTGTTTTGAGTTAGTTGACCGGTTATGGGTCATTTCGATCGAGGCGAAAGATTTCTTTTGATTTCGATCAAGATGACCCCTCTAACGATCGAATTTTCGACAATTATAGGATTTTTTTCGATATACGGAATGACAACTCGATAAAATAAAAATATGAAATTCGAGTGGGATCGACAAAAGAACCGAGCGAATATCATCAAGCACGATCTAGACTTCGCGGACGCGCAGCGGATATTTGAACATCCCATTCGAGTTTCCCTTGACGAACGAGAAAATTATGGCGAAGATCGATTGATAGGAATCGGTACGCTCGATGGCCGAGTGGTAGTTGTCGTTTTTACAGAACCGAGTAGAGATACAATTCGTATTATTTCACTTCGTAAAGCTTTACCCTATGAACGAAAACGATATGAACAATACCTCCGAGACGAATTGGGAGAAAGTTGACGCTCTTACGGAAGAGGAAATCGACACATCCGATATTCCGCCCTTAACCGAGGAGTTTTTTAGTAAATCGCGGTGGTGGAAACCTGTAGAGAAAGTAAATGTTCTTGTTCAAGTAGATCCCGAAACCCTAGCTTGGTTTCAATCACAGGGCGAGGATTGTGAACAAAAAATGTCCGCCGCTTTACGGATTTATGCGGAGGCTCACAAAGTATAGTCAAGTTTAGTTCGGGTACAAGCCACACAATAAAAAAGTTCGCTATCATTTTGAGCGGGATGAAAAGCCACACAATCTCATTTACCAATAAATCGCCTTAAATGAAATGATAAAAGTGAGTACGAAAAATTATGATTATAGATGTACCGACTGGAGATGATTTTAAATCCTCTGGCATTGATTTTTTAAATCTGGCTTGGGATACGCTGATAAGTTTATCTACAAAACTTAAGGATGCGGAATATTTTTATAATGTGTATTATAGCGATGAGAATGAAGAAGTAATCGATCAATTGTCATCTGAGCAATATTGGAAACAAGCACAACGTCCATTGAGTACAGCCCTTTCCCTTATTCAACAAGGAACCGAATTTCGGTTCTTCGGTTTGTCTTATGCAATGGACGGGGTTATAAGGGATGAAACCCTTATAGAAACAGACATTACTGCGATTTTTGTCAATTGTTTGCGATCTGGAGCGAACTAATCAATTAAATCTCTTGCCAGATAAGGATTTAGTCGATTTATGCCACCCTATCGAACCATACCAAGTAACGAAGAACCATTGTAATAAATATCTTGTATGTATTAATTTCTTTATTTTTTTAATCGGACAAGAAATCTACGAAAAATTTTTTGCTCAAGCTGCCATACAAATAATCTTGCAAAAGTATCAAATTTTATTGTTAATTGTTGACACTAATCAGGAGGAATCGTCCAATGGATAAACTAAATTATTATCAAAGCATAATCAAGAAAATTCTCACAGAATATGCAGAAATTTTCTCACAAGTACCCGATCAAGACATAGAAGAAATATTGATGTTTGACCATAATAGAAGCCAATATATTTGGTTTAATATTGGCTGGAAAAATGGCAAACGAATTAAAGCGATTTCCGTTTATCTTCGTCTAAAAAATGACAAAATTTATATTGAAGAAGATTGGACAGAAGCAGGTATCGCCACGGAATTAATGCGCGTAGGAATTCCCAGTAGTGAAATAGTTTTAGCTTTTCAACCTCCCGAAGTGCGTCAGTTTACCGAATTTGCGATCACCTAAAAATTATTCTTTACTTTCTCGTCAGATGAGGAGTCGCTAAAATCGAGTATTTAAATATACTTGTTTCTAGGTCATTTCTGCCAGTTCATCCTTGACTCGCCGGTTCAAGAGTTAGATATTTTCCGAGCAAAAGTGCTACAATGTAATCTTAGGGGTCAAAACAATCAAGGAGAAGAGCATGGTCAGCAAAATTGATCGCCAAGCATTTTTACAATCCTTAATCGTGCCACCGGGTAAAGAAATTTCTCTGCACAAAGACTACGATCCCGGGTTTAAGCCAGACTACATTACCAAAGAAGATGCCACTTTGCTGCTGCAACAGGGTATCGAAAAAATGGCCGAGTTTCAAGATAAACTCTATGCCCAGGATACCTATGCCCTGTTAATTAATCTGCAAGCGATGGATGCGGCGGGTAAAGATGGTACGATTAGACACGTTATGTCGGGCTTAAATCCCCAAGGCTGTCAGGTATTTAGCTTTAAAGTACCCTCGGCCGAAGAACTAGATCACGATTATCTCTGGCGATATTATAAAGCTTTACCGGAGCGGGGTCGTATCGGTATTTTTAATCGTTCCTACTACGAAGAATTATTAGTCGTGCGCGTCCATCAAGATTTATTGGAACGGCAAAAACTCCCCCCAGAAGACAGAACTAAGAAAGTTTGGCAGCGACGTTTTGAGGAGATTAATAATTTTGAAAAATATCTGGTTAATAATGGGGTTATTGTCCTGAAATTCTTTCTCAATGTTTCTAAAGGAGAACAGAAAAAACGCTTTTTAGAAAGAATTGATCGCCCCGAAAAAAACTGGAAGTTTTCCGAAAATGATGTCAAAGAAAGAGCTTTTTGGGGTGATTACATGAAAGCCTACGAGGAGGTATTCAATCATACCAGTACCGAATGGGCCCCCTGGTATATTATCCCGGCTGATCGCAAATGGTTTACCCGTTTAGCTGTGGGGGCGGTTATTTATCACACCCTCGAATCCCTTGGTTTAAAATATCCCACCGTTACCGAAGAACATCACCAAGCTTTACTGAAAGCCAAAGAAATCCTCGAAAACGAGCCAGATTAAAAATGGAAGAAAATCCCGAAAAAGCGATAATTGCCGGAAAATCGATCGTATAATCGATCTCGATTTTCAAGAATTCCCCCTATGAATTATCGCATCGATCGCCGCACCTATGCAGAAACCTACGGCCCCACCGTCGGAGATAAAGTTCGCCTCGCAGACACGGAATTATTTATCGAAGTCGAAAAAGATTTCACCACCTACGGCGATGAGGTAAAATTCGGCGGCGGTAAAGTAATTCGCGATGGTATGGGCCAATCCCCCATTTCTAGGGAAGATGGGGCGGTAGATTTGGTGATTACTAATGCCCTAATTCTCGACTGGTGGGGCATCGTTAAGGCCGATGTGGGCATTAAAGACGGCAAAATTTATAAAATCGGTAAAGCGGGTAATCCCCACATTCAAGATAATGTCGATATTATTATCGGTCCTGCTACCGAGGCATTAGCCGGGGAAGGGATGATTTTGACAGCAGGGGGGATTGATGCTCATATTCATTTTATCTGTCCCCAACAAATTGAGACAGCGATTGCGTCGGGGATTACCACAATGATTGGTGGTGGGACCGGACCTGCAACGGGAACTAATGCCACCACCTGCACCCCGGGAGAATGGAACATCTATCGAATGCTAGAGGCGGCCGAAGCTTTCCCGATGAATTTGGGTTTTTTGGGTAAAGGCAATAGCAGTCAGCCGGAAGGACTAGCGGAACAGGTAAAAGCGGGGGTAATTGGCTTAAAACTCCATGAAGATTGGGGAACCACTCCGGCAGCCATTGATACCTGTTTAAGCGTGGCCGATAAGTACGATGTGCAGGTGGCGATTCATACCGATACTCTCAATGAGGCCGGTTTTGTTGAGGCCACTATCGCCGCTTTTAAAAATCGCGTCATTCACACCTACCACACGGAAGGGGCCGGCGGTGGTCATGCTCCCGATATTATCAGGGTTTGCGGGGAAATGAACGTTTTACCCTCCTCTACCAATCCCACCCGTCCCTATACGACGAATACCTTAGAGGAACACCTCGATATGTTGATGGTTTGTCATCATCTAGACCGGAGTATTCCCGAAGATGTGGCTTTTGCTGAATCCCGCATCCGCCGCGAAACTATTGCCGCCGAGGATATTCTCCACGATTTAGGGGCTTTTAGCATCATTTCCTCCGATTCTCAAGCTATGGGACGGGTGGGAGAAGTAATTATCCGCACTTGGCAAACTGCCCACAAAATGCGGGTACAACGAGGCAGACTGACCGGGGAAACGGGAGAGAATGATAATCTGCGGGCAAGACGATATATTGCTAAATATACGATTAATCCTGCTATTACCCATGGTATCTCCGATTATGTCGGTTCCATCGAGGTGGGCAAATTAGCCGATTTGGTTCTCTGGAAACCGGCATTTTTTGGCGTAAAACCGGAAATTGTCCTGAAAGGCGGTTTAATCGCCTGGGCGCAAATGGGCGATGCTAATGCCAGTATTCCCACACCCCAACCGGTTTATATGCGTCCCATGTTTGCCTCTTTTGGTGGTGCGATCGCCAAAACTTCCTTGACATTTGTTTCTAAATATGCTATGAAAGCGGGCATTCCTGAGAAGTTAAAGCTGAAAAAAACCGCCGTAGCCGTGTCGAATACGCGCAATATCAGTAAGGCTAGTATGAAGCTTAATGACGCTTTACCGCGCATGGAAGTTAATCCCGAAACCTACGAGGTGCGTGCTGACGGCGAATTATTAATCTGTGAACCGGCTACGGTTTTACCTATGGCCCAACGCTATTTCCTATTTTGAATTCGATTTCAGAAAACGGGTTTTTTGAAAAAATCCGTTTTCTTTTTGAATCAACGGTTAAGGATTAGTAGGAAAATTTGGGACTCTCTTGGATTTGGTGGGTAAAATGTATTCTAAGATACATTCCTCCTAGCGAGGGGGTGGAACGAACCACAAAGACACAAAGGACACAAAGATTGATCGATCATATTGTAAGTTAAACTTATCACACAGAACCTAGAAGAGCCAATTTGGGAAAAACAACTTAACCAATCCTGCCATTAGTGCAGTAACAATGGCAACAAAGATGGTTCGATTAGTAAATTCCAAGTTATCTAGGCGTTTATTCACACCTGTTAATTCTCCTTTAAGTAGCTGGTTATAATTAAATTAAAAATGGATTTTAGGTTTGATCCCCCCTGCCCCCCTTGATAAGGGGGGTGCCGATCCCCCCTGCCCCCCTTGATAAGGGGGGTGCCGATCCCCCCTG
>NZ_JADBTB010000219.1:0-23402 GCF_020246405.1 Microcystis sp. M083S1 | reverse complement strand
TAGTCAGTTACCTAATTTTCAGGGAAAAAGTACCTGAATTTTACCCCCGATCCCTCCAATGGTCGGCACTTTTTGAGGTCAAAAAAGTCTAAAAGCCTTATCCAACAAGGTTTTTAGATTTATTCAGCAAGCCCTAGTTAGATGCTAGACAGGTTTTGATGTCAGATTCATCTTTACTGCCATTTAACCCCGCTTTTCCCATTTTGATGACCGTTCTCCACAGGAAGGGGTTATGCTGTCACTCCATCATCTGGAGGGAAGGACTTTCACCTTCACGGTTATTGAGTTATCAAGGTTCTCAACCTTGTCCTACCCACGTCTGTTAGACTTTTGGTAGGAACGAGTCGCACGATAGATTCTGTACTTGAATGCTTTTAGCGTTTTGCTTACCAAACTACATCTACTATGTAAGCTATTTAGCTAGAAATGTCAAGCCGTCCTCCGCTACGCTAAAGGACGGGGTTTTAGACCCAAATTTTCGATAAATATCATCGGTACGGGCAGCCATGATAAAGTCATTTTGATGTAATCCGCCCACGTCATGGGTCCACCAAGAAACGGTAACTTTGCCCCATTCTGTCAATAAAGCGGGGTGATGGCCTTCTTTTTCCGCCGCTTCTCCCACGGCATTAGTAAAGGCGATTGCCCCTTGAAAATTGGCAAATTTATAGAGTTTTTGCAGACGGGGAATACCCTCGTATTCTAAGAGATTCCAATCGGGAATTTTAGCCTGTAAAGCGGTAATTTCCTCGGCAGTGATAGGAGAAGAACCCGATTGATAAGGTTGACATTTTTGTTGGGCAAGTTCGGTCATAGGGGTATTAATCTAGATTTTTTAAGTAAGTAGTTATAATTAAATTGAAGATAGATTTTGCCTCTGATCCCCCCTGCCTCCCTTGATAAGGGGGGTGCCGATAGGCGGGGGGATCCCCCCTGCCCCCCTTGATAAGGGGGGTGCCGATAGGCGGGGGGATCCCCCCTGCCCCCCTTGATAAGGGGGATCCCACCTGCCCCCCTTGATAAGGGGGGTGTCTGACAACTTTTAACACCTACCTACTTACCTTTATTATAGAGGAAAATCCCCCAGAGAAATTTTCTATTCTTCCTCTGACTCTGGAGAACTTACCCAAGGGGTAGAAGATTCGGCAGCTTTCGGGAAAGAAAAAGATTTTTTCGGAGGAGAAGGCAATAATTCCAATTGTCGATTACCGGTTTTATAGCTAGTTTTATTTTTCTGCTCTCCCCGTCGTCGTTGGGAGGTTTTTTCCTCCGTGGTATTTTCGGCTATCACTTCATACAAAATCGCCCGTTTATCCTCTTGTTGGCCTTTTCTTAAAACCCGTCCCAAACGCTGAATATATTCCCTAGTGGAACCGGTTCCCGATAAAATAATCGCGATGCCTGCTTCCGGCACATCAACCCCTTCATTAAGAACATGGGAAGTCACCAGAATTTTGTATTCTCCCTGACGAAAACGGGTCAGGATTTCATGGCGTTCTTTCACGGGAGTTTGATGGGTTATGGCAGGTATTAAAAAGCTCTCGGAAATGCGGTAAACTGTGGCATTATCGTTGGTAAAAATTAAAATTGGTTCCGGATAGTGTTCACAGATTAACTCGGCTAAAATCCGCAATTTTCCCTGGGTTCCGGAGGATATTTCCTTCGACTCCCGGTGCGCTAACATCGCCCGGCGCCCTTCGCTACTTCTGGCACTAATCATGACAAAATTTTGCCAACCATCTAAACCAGACAAACTGAGATTATTTCTTCTTAAAAAATCATTACGAATCTTAATTGCTTCTTGATATTTTTCCTGTTCTTTGGCGGATAGTTTCACTTTAATTTGAATTATTTCATGATCAGCTAGGGCTTTTCCTGACAAGTCTTGGGGACTTTTTTGATAAACAATTGTACCGATAAGATAATCTAAATCCTGATGACTACCATCACCGCGATCCGGTGTTGCTGTTAAGCCTAAACGATAGGGTGCGATCGAATCTTCCGCTATTTTCCGAAAGAAATCCGATGGTAAATGATGACATTCATCAAAAATCAAAAAAGCGTAACGATTGCCAAGAGTTTCTGAATAAATTGCCGCACTTTGATAGGTGGCGATTAAAATAGCACTATTATCCTTAGAACCTCCCCCTAATAATCCCACCTCGGCATCGGGAAAAGCCGCCAACATCTGGGCATACCACTGGTGCATTAAATCAATAGTCGGCACGATAATTAAGGTGCTGCGGGGAGTCGATTGTAGTGCCAATTGGGCAAGATAGGTTTTACCAGCAGCGGTGGGAAGGACGATAACACCCCTTCTCTGGGATTTTTTCCAAGCGATTAACGCTTCCGTTTGGTGGGGGTAGGGTTCCCGTTCAAAACTGGCAATTAATTCTAAATTGTTAAAAGCTTTTGCTTCATCTTGGAAGTTAATACCCTCCTCCTGTAGAGTTTCCACGAGAGGACGATAATGAATGGCCAAAATGCGAAATCTTTCGATACGATCATCCCAAGTGGCAAAATCTAGCCATTTTTTCCCTTTTGGTGGTGGATGGAGAATTAAGGTTCCTCGCTCATATTTGAGGGTGGGTAAGCGCATTTTTCAGTTATCAGTTATCAGTTATCAGTTATCAGTAAACAGTAAACAGAACCTAGGTTGGGCTTCGTCCGTGAGCTTTTGCCGAACGGTTGAAGCATGAAACCCAACGCCCGCTCATGTTACGCTACCCCTAACCCATCCTACAAATAATTGTGCCTCCCTACTTATCAGTAAACAGTAAACAGTAAACAGTATAAGTGAACTGAAAACTTACATCTGATAACTGATAACTGATAACTGATAACTGATAACTGATAACTTATTCAAGGCTGACGGCGGCAAGATAGCTTATCGTTAGATCATATTGATCGGGTTAAAAAAATAGAGTGTGAATTAACACACTCTCAGCATATCGAAACAGCAAAAGTTTGGCAATAGATTAAATCTTTTCGGTTAGCTTAGTCAGAACGCGATTGGAACGTTCCACAAAAGCTTGCATTCCCTCGGCATCAAATCCTTTTTGAGCGATTAAAGCTAAATCATAAACGTGCTGACAGAGCATTTTCGCTAATTGCGCCGATGGAGATTCGCCGCTACCGGTAACAATACTTCCCTGACTAATCTGGACAATCTGTTGAATTAAGGGATGATTAGTATTAATCATCAGAATATGTTCTTCGGGGAAAGCCATGGCTTTTTGTTGCATCATTGCCGTCATTTCCTGTAAGCGTCGCATCGCTTCTGGAAGTAAGACAATTGCCGGGGGAGTACCTTGGGGATCATCGGATTTCAAGGCTTCAGTTTTGATATTGATGCGGGAATTATCGAGGGCTTTGGCGAAGATTTCTTTGATCAATTCAGCCCGGGTTTTATTACTACCGGGATCGATAATTTCACTAGCTTGATCCTGTTCGAGCAGCGTCGAGTCTAATTCAGAATCAACCCGGGTGAATTTCACATCGGAGTATTCTCTTTCTAGGAAAGGAATAAAGTAATTAGTATCGATGAAAGAATCAAAGAAGAGGATCTCTAACCCTTGATTTTTGTAGAGTTCAACGTAGGTGGATTGGCTACGAGGATCGGTACAGTAAAAAACTCGATTTTCGTGGCGTTCTTTATGGCGTTCTAGGTAGGCTTTGAGAGTAGTATAACCTTCCTGTTCGATCGCTTCTAGGGGAGTTTTCGCCGTTGCTTCTTGCCATGCGTCACCTTCGGCGGTTTGCACTTCCACTTGTACTGTGGTTTCTGGGGGTTTGTAGGTAGTGCGATAGATTAAAATATCTTCTACCTGCTGTTTAAATTTATCCTCTTTCAAGGAACCAAATTTAATAAAGGTTCCCACATCTTCCCAACAACGAATATATTCTTTTGCGTCTTCGTTGTAGAGAGATTTGAGGCGATCAGCAATTTTTTTGGCAATAAAATCGGCAATACGGCGAACGGTACGATCTTTGGTTAAAGCACTTCGAGAGACATTTAAAGGAATATCTGGACTATCGATAACTCCTCGCAAGGGCATCAGGAAATCGGGAATAATTTCCTCGCAATGATCGCTGACAAAAACCTGATTACAGAATAACTTTAACTGTCCTTTTGAGACATCTACATCTGGTCTGAGTTTGGGAAAATAAAGAATGCCATTGAGCAAGAAAGGATAATCGGTATTCAGATGTACCCAGAGTAAAGGTTCTTCTTGGAAAGGATAGAGATAACGATAGAATTCTAGGTAGTCTTCTTTCGTCAGATTTTGAGGAGATTCTTTCCATAAAGCCCGTTGTTGATTAATCACTTCCCCATCAATTTTAATGGGAACGGGCATAAAATCCGAGTAGGTTTTGACTAACTGGCGAATGCGGGCAGCTTCTAAATATTCCCCTTCCTCATCCATTAAAGTTAGGGTGATAGTGGTGCCGATTTGGCTGCGGGAAGAAGCGGTTAGTTCAAACTCCGGAGAACCATCACAGCACCAATGGACAGGGGTGGCACCTTCTTGATAGGAAAGAGTATCAATTTCTACTTTTTTAGCCACCATAAAGGCCGAATAAAAACCCAGGCCAAAATGACCGATTAAATCGTTGGCTGATTTTTGGTATTTATTGATAAATTCTTCCGCACTGGAAAAGGCAACTTGGTTAATATATTTCTTGATTTCTTCCCCCGTCATCCCGATGCCATTATCGGTAATTGATAGGGTACGATTTTCTTTATCGATGGCGAGATTAATTTCTGGTTCGGGGACTTCTCCTCTCGCTTCTCCTGCTAAGGAAGCCATTTTTAATTTCGAGATGGCATCAACACTATTGGATATCAATTCCCGCAGAAAAATTTCATGGTCAGTGTAGAGGGATTTTTTGATAATAGGGAAGATATTCTCGGTATGAATCGTGATATTACCTTTTTCGAGTACCGTCATACGTTCAATCACTAAGGGTTTGACTATTCTAACTTTTTTATTTTGCTCGATAATGGCACCATTGATCACAGAGCGATTGCCCAACTTCCTCTAGGGTGATAACCGTACCGATAAAGGGATTTAACGGCAGCGGGGCGATTTCTAGAACTCGCTCGCAAAAATCGCGGTTATTGATGACTTTTTGACTTTTACAAGCGGTTGGTTGAGATTTGCCGATTGAGGGGGAATTGCAGTAGCTCTACTTTTTACTTGGCAGATATCCCTCAATCAAAATATCGGGATTGAGATAATTAACCGTGACATTTTCTAGCTGTAAAGCTTGACTCATTAACTGGAATCCTAAATCACCCACGGCAGTAGGTGCCTGGATTCCCCCGATGATTTTGGGCGCGATAAAAGCGATAATTTTTTGTACCATGCCCTCAGCGATTGCGGCTGCACTTAAACCGCCGCCGCACTCCCACAAAACCTGACAAAATCCCCTCTGATAAAGATTTTCCATCACTAAAGTGGGTGTCACCTCGGTGAGTTCGATCACTTCCACGCCTTTTGTTAATAATTGTTGCTGAAGCTTGACATTAGAATTAATTTGTGTATAGACAAGGGTGGGAAATTGACTGGTATCCCAAAGATGGGCGGAGGGGGGTAAATCAAGCGATCGAGTCATGACCACGCGCAGGGGATTATGATCAGAGAGGCCGTGAGTGGTGAGGTGGGGATTGTCTTGACGGACAGTGCTACCGCCGACGATAATCGCATCACAGGCCGATCGCAATTGATGGACGATTTGGCGAGAAGCGGGGCTAGTAATCCAAGTGCTATGACCGCTAGTAGCGGCAATTTTGCCATCGAGAGTCATGGCATATTTGAGAATACCGAAGGGTTTTTTAGCGGTGATGCGATGGATAAAACCCTGATTGAGTTGAAGACATTCGGACTCCTCCACTCCCACCAGCGTCTCGATGCCTGCCGATGCTAATCTTTGAATGCCTTTCCCCGCCACTAGGGGATTAGGATCGATCATCCCCACCACCACTTTTTTAATGCCTGCTTGCACAATTGCCTCGCTACAGGGGGGAGTACGTCCATAGTGGTTACAGGGTTCGAGATTGACGTATAAAGTGGCACCACGCGCTTTTTCTGCTGCCTGTCTCAGGGCGAAAACTTCCGCATGGGGTTGTCCGGCCCCCGGGTGAAAACCTTCGCCGATAATTGTCCCCTCTTGAACGATCACAGAACCCACCAAAGGATTAGGAGAAGTCCGCCCCAAGGCTTGCCTAGCAAGGGTTAGACATCTTTGCATCATTGTGCGATCGAATTCCGTTGCCTGGGCCATGGTTTATTTCTCCATAATGAGGGGAGACTTTATCGGTGATCAGTGGGAATTATAAATTATGAATTATGAATTATGAATTGGGTGATGGGGAGATGGGGAGATGGGGAGCGGGAACTATAAATTATGAATTATGAATTGGGAGATGGCTGAGAGGGGAGCGCCGGAGAGGGGAGATAGGGAGCGGGGGAAAAAAAGCTGACGGCTGATGGCTGATAGCTAAAAAGCTGATAACTGATCACTTCTCTACTACTATTATTTTAAAGTGAAACGTATCAGAGGATACAGAAATCTCAAATAAAAAAAAACAAAGATCAAAAAACATTGACTACTCACACATCAAGATAAATCCCTAGGTGTTTGGTCTTCTGAAATGATTGACCTCTGTTCCTAGGATTTAGCGGTTGAACGGACATAATTGCTCGGTGATTATTTTCAAAAGTAATGAATCGACCTACTAACTCAACAAAGTAAACGAATTAACGATGAAACGAATTGCTCGAAAATCTGGGGAACTTGTCGGTTTATTACCGAAAATTAACCCTGTCTGGTTAGCCTGTGTTCCTTTGTCTGCGATTATTTTTGTGGTTTGGAACACGGCCGTACAAGCCCAAGATGCGAAACCCCTAACCCCCGAAGATGTGCAAAACGCCCTCAATACAATCTGGGTTTTAATTGCCGCCATCCTCGTGATCTTTATGAACGCGGGTTTTGCGATGCTAGAAACGGGATTCTGTCGCCAGAAAAACGCCGTTAACGTTCTGGCCAAAAACCTGATCGTTTTCGCCCTCTCCACCATATCATTTTGGGCGATCGGTTTCTCCCTGATGTTTGGGTCTGTCAGTAACGAATTTTTCGGTACAGGAGGCTGGTTCCTTAGCAGTAGCGATCCCGCCACCTACGTTATGCCTGCCTCTTTGCCCACCTCAGTGTTCTTCCTGTTCCAAGTCGCTTTCGCGGGAACGGCGGCAACCATTGTATCTGGGGCAGTGGCAGAACGGATTAAATTCGTCGATTTCCTCGTTTTTAGCTTAATTATCGTCGGTATCATGTACCCGATCACCGGTCACTGGGTTTGGGGTGGCGGTTGGTTAGCTGACCTTGGTTTTAAAGACTTCGCCGGTTCGACGGTGGTTCACTCGGTCGGTGGCTGGTCTGCCTTAACCGGGGCGGCAATTCTCGGCCCGAGAATGGGCAAATACATCAACGGTCGCACCAGTGCCTTACCCGGCCATAACATGAGCATCGCGACCCTGGGTTGTTTAATTCTCTGGATTGGCTGGTTCGGTTTTAACCCCGGTTCTACTTTAGCGGTTAATGAAACTGTACCCTATATCGCTGTCACCACTAACCTCGCCGGGGCCGCCGGTGGCATTGCCGCTACCTTTACCGCTTGGGCGAAAGATGGTAAACCCGACCTTTCGATGATTATTAACGGTATTCTGGCCGGTTTAGTAGCCGTTACTGCCGGTTGTGATGGTGTATCCTATTGGTCGGCGGCAATCATCGGTTTAATTGCCGGTGTAGTCGTGGTTTACTCGGTGGCTTTCTTCGATAACCTGAAAATTGATGACCCCGTGGGTGCCACTTCTGTTCACCTCGTCTGTGGTGTGTTTGGAACTTTAGCCGTCGGTATCTTCAACAAAGATGCCGGTTTAATCACCGGTCAATTCCAACTGTTTATTAACCAAATTATCGGGATTGTGGCAGTAGGGGCATTTACCCTGATTGTTAGTGGTATTGTTTGGACAATCCTCAAGGCTACCCTCGGTATTCGTGTTACTCCCGAAGAAGAAATGGAAGGTTTGGATGTGGGTGAACACGGAATGGAAGCCTATAGCGGTTTCGTCAAGGAGTCCGATATCGTTACCGGCGGCCATTATGCTTCCAGTGTTGACATGGAAACGCCTAGCACTCGTTAGGGTAAACCTTGTAAAGATAGATTAACCTATCCCCGACAAAGTTAAAGAGAAAAGGAAGAAGGCCTCGCCCCGATGCGATCGGTGGCTACAATTACCTTCTAAACCTTTTCTCTTTCGGTTTTTTGTCTCTTTCCGGACAGAAAAAATTAATCTTGCTACTAGGCACCAACCGTCAATGAAAAAGATCGTAGGAATAACCATACTTTTGCTGGGACTGGGATTCAATTGCGGAGTTGCCCCAGTTTTTGCGGAAACCATCGCCGCCGCTCCCCCCAATCCGATTAGTGCTGGAGATACCGCTTGGATGCTGATCTCGTCGGCTTTAGTTTTATTAATGACCCCCGGACTGGCTTTTTTTTATGGGGGTTTAGTACGTTCGCGTAACGTCCTCAACACCATGATGATGAGCTTGGTGGCCATGGGCGTCATCGGTGTAACTTGGGTGCTTTGGGGTTATAGTCTCGCTTTTGATGTCACCCCGGGTAAAAGTGGTTTTGGTGAAGGGATTGAAGCTTTTATCGGTGGTCTGGATTGGATTTTTCTCAACGGAGTCACCGCCGCCGCACCTGACAATATCGGTTATGCACCCACCGTTCCCCATCAAGTGTTTATGGTCTATCAGATGATGTTCGCCATCATCACCCCGGCTTTAATTTCGGGGGCGATCGTAGAACGGGTTAACTTTAAAGCCTATTTTTGGTTTTTACTGCTTTGGTCCACCTTGATCTATTCTCCCCTAGCTCACTGGGTTTGGGGTAAGGGTTGGTTGGCTGCCACCGGGGCGCTGGATTTCGCCGGTGGAACCGTTGTTCACATTAGTTCTGGGATTTCCGCACTGGTGGCCGCTTGGGTGATAGGTCCGCGGCGTAGTTTTGGTGTCCAAGCCTATGCACCCCATAATGTGCCGTTTGTTCTTCTGGGTATCGGTTTACTCTGGTTCGGTTGGTTTGGTTTTAATGGTGGTAGCGCGCTTTCCTCTAGTTCCCTAGCCACGACAGCTTTTGTTAATACCACGATCGCCGCTTCGGCCGGGGGTTTGACATGGATGTTTATAGAATGGATTTTACGCGGTAAACCGACAGCGATCGGTATTGCTAGTGGATTTTTGGGGGGATTAGTCGGTATAACTCCTGCTGCCGGCTATGTACTGCCGATTGGGGCGATTCTCATTGGTTCGATCACTGCCCTTACCTGTTTTTTTGCGGTTAGTCTGCGGGCAAAATTGCGCTTTGATGATTCTTTGGATACCTATCCCGTCCATGGTGTCGGCGGGACAATAGGGGCGCTGCTTACGGGGCTTTTTGCCACAAAAGCGGTTAATTCAGCCGGAAATGATGGTTTATTTTTTGGGAATCCGGGGTTGCTGTGGACGCAATTTGTTGGCGTTGCCGCTACTTATATCTTTGCTGCCGTCGGCACTTTTGTCATCCTGAAAGTTCTCGGTTTATTTATGGAGCTGCGGGTTAAACCGAATACGGAAGCAGAAGGGTTAGATGTTCCTCAACACGGAGAGGAAGCCTACGGACAAGAATTCGAGTTTGGTAGCAGCCTTTCCTACCAAGAAAATTCTCCGACCACAAATCCTCGAGAAAATTATTAGCGATTCAATCGGCTATCAGTCTGGCTAACAGAGGCGAAATTTCGTCTCTGTGAAACTGGGTTGAACAATTCCGTTTTTGGTCGTCTTGTCTCTGTCACCGGGGGTTGTGATCCTGTCCGTCACTGGCAAAGAATGCTCGCTCTTTACTATCCAGAGATTCTCGAAGACCCAAAAACTCTCCGCTAAGGCTTAATGATACCAAATCCGTTGAGTATAGGCTACTTATGAGGAGAAGTAAAAGGCAAGAGCCAAAATGGAAAAGGGTGAATAAATAATCAGTTTTTAATAACCAGATTTAGTATGATTCATTCTGCGAATCTAATTCTTTTTTTTGCTACCCTTAATCGCTGATGAGGTAAGCCAGGGAGCAGGGGGATCTTCTGGTTTTCTTGTGTTAATTTTTGTTATGAATTAAAGCAAGCAAACAGCTTAAGTCGAAGATGTTCAAAATTGGTAAATCCATAACTTATTCTTTTAATAAGCTTTATTTTGGTATTCATTCCCTCAATTAATCCGTTGGTTGTATGATTTTCAAAGTAATTACAGATACCCGACAAATGCTTCTGGATCATACTGGCACTACTTTGATATAATATTCCGCCTATTCTTATCCATTTTTCCAATTTTCTCTCAGCACCTTTGAACGTTCTACAACCTTGATAAATTTGTCTAATTTCTTCTTTCATTTCGTCGGCTATTCCCAAGCATGGATGTTCTTTCAAGATAACTTCTAGTTGTTGTTTTTGCTCGTCCTTTAAGTCCTCTTTATTCTTCCATAATAAATGAGGTAATCCTTTTTCATGCACCCCCATTAACTTTCTCAATTTATTAAGCTCGTCATTGATGATATCCATTACATGAAAACGGCATAGATGATTTTAGCATTGGGAAATAATTCCTTGATCACTGCTGTAAATCCTGACCACATATCGACGCTCACTTCTTTCACCTTCTCTCGAACCGCCTGGAGGCTGTGCTTTTAAGGCTTCCATTAATTCTTCTTGCTTATGTCCTTTAATCACATCTAGTAAAATTTTATTGTTCAGTTCTACGATCGTTGTTATGAAATCTTTATGTCCTTTTAAGTTACTAAATTCATCTAAGCTTATTCGTTCTGGTGCTTCCCACTCTTCCTTTTCTAGTTCTTTAGCAAAGTGATTAAATATTAATTCAACTTCTTCCCATGCCAACCCTTCTTCTCGACTCATTTCTTCGATACTAGAATTTTTTACTCTCTCATAAATCATCGATTCATAGCGGATTGTATGATGCTGTCTTAATCTCATCAAACTCAATCTTTCGCTAATATACTTTTGGCAATTTTGACAATGAAACTGGCGGCGTGGTACTTCTAAATATACTCGATTGCCTAATATTGATAAATCTCTGACTAGATTATACTCTGTCTGATTGATTCTGTCCAAGGTTTCATGGAAATTCGGACATTCAA
The DNA here is from genome assembly GCF_020246405.1 of Microcystis sp. M083S1. NCBI lineage: Bacteria > Bacillati > Cyanobacteriota > Cyanophyceae > Chroococcales > Microcystaceae > Microcystis > Microcystis sp. M083S1. Next base: position 12,145 of record NZ_JADBTB010000219.1, on the reverse strand, counting down.
TTGTTTCATTTAAAAGAGCGAGCTTTAGGAAAATTGTCTGCTCAATTTTTTGATAATTGACCCCTGTTACATTTGGTAAATCGAGGAGTTGATCAAAATTTATCCAGATAACCCACCTCCTGTTCTGTGTTACTATTATACCATGCTCACACAGAACCTAGAAGAGCCGAAAACGTCACAGAAACTCCCCTTTTATCACCCAAAGGAACCTTCCCTGCCAAAGTTGTCAAAGTTATTGACGACTATAAATTAGTAATGAATAGAGGTGAAATTAGTGGAATTCGAAAAGGTCAAAGAATGATGGTTTATCCTATCGATGACGAAGAAATATTAGATGCGCATACTGGCGAATCTTTGGGTTATCTTGATTTAGTACAGGAAGGGTAATTTTCGTTCAAGATAAAATATCTATAATTGAAACCGATCAGAAAAAAACCTATAGAAAAAGTGTCAAGTCAATCTCAGTAACTACTCAACTACTCGCCATCTAAGAGAGATAAGTGAATACTACCCCAAAAACTGGGTAAAAAGAGGACTTCAAAGATTACTGTCCCCAATCACCGAGAACCATTGGCTATTGAGCAGTGATGATTTTCAGGGTTTTCATTTGCAGTTGATTCAATTTCAACAGGAGACGACGACGCAAAAAGAACTGTTCTTGTTGCCAGAGAGAAAGGGAACACCATTGATTATAGGCGGGAACACATTCATTCAAGATAAACTGATGCCAACATTGAAGAAGATGGCTAACAGTCACGGTTTTCGACCTTTCTTGATAATGAGATTTTATTTGCCGCCTTAAAAAATTGTTGTCCCGCAATTGTTTGAGATAATAAATAACATCATTCTCATTATTAGCAGTAAAGAAATCTAGCTCACTTTTGTACTCTGCTTGAAAAGCGGATTCATTTCCCAAAATAGCAGGAACACCTGCTAACCAGGCATTATACAGCTTAGTGGCGGGTTTCCAAGGATAAGTTTCCTTAGAGTCGAAACGACGAACAGCGACGATTGCATCTACTTGACGATAATCATGCCAAAACTGATCATTAGTTTGAATGCACCAGTTTAAACCTAAATTATCTACCTGCCGTTGCCATTCGGGTTTGCGTAAGGGGGGAGCTAAATTGGAGGTAAGGCCAAAATAAACTACATTTTCAAACTGATCGCCCCGTTGGGGATCGCGAGGAAATAAGCCTGGTTGAGTCCAATGGGGTAAAAAGTATCGCTTACCTGGTAAAAGATAGCGATCTTCGGCTATTGATTGTATATAAAGTTGAGAAGCAGTTAATTCCTGTCGATTCTGGACAATATGAATTTGAGCGTAGGGTTGAGGATTTTGATCCCCTTTAACACAAGCCAGTAATAACTTGGGATAGGGTTGAAAATCATAAGCTAACGATTCTCGATGACCAATTACAATGCCTTCTTTAGGGATAGTATCTACTAATTCACAGGGAAAGTTCGATTCGCGTAATCGCAAATAAGTTTGTAAAATCCAAGCCAATGAACCTCGACCCGTTCGTAATTGATCGGCGTGATCGGGCAAAGGGTCGGGTCGATGGGAAGCGGGAAGATGAAAATAAATAGGAGGTATTTGCTCGACCATAAATTATAGGACTTACCCATTGACAAAGTGCCGATTCAGAGCTGAAGTGCAAGGAAGTCTGAAGTATGTTTGTAGAATACTTGATCGGGAGTTTGATAGTCAAGGGATTTTCGGCCTTGCTGATTTGAGACTTGAATCTTCTTTTGTGGGATTTTTAAAACCTAGACCCAAACTAACTTTTGGATACGATGCACGGTTGGCATTAAGTAGGTGGGTGGAATTAAATATAAAATGAACGTAGGTTGGGTTGAAGCATGAAACCCAACGCCCGCATGGGTTACGCTACCGCTAACCCATCCTACAAATAATTGTGCCTACCTACTTAATACCTTGATTCAGCAACGCCAATTTTCTGACTAGAAGCTCACAGCGATCGCACCCTGCTGGAATTGAGGGATAACTTTCCCCGGTCTGCAAGCCAGAGGGGACAAAACTGGTTTATGCTAGAAAGGGTTACTCTTAACGTAACTTTACAAAGTCATTGATCGCCCACATTTATGGATTGCATCATCAATCGTCGAGCGCGGTTTTCAGCCAGCCATCGCTATTATTTGCCAGAATGGGACGAAGCCGAAAATCAAAGACTTTTTGGTCTTGGTAGCCGTTTTCCCGGTCATGGTCACAATTACGAATTATACGTCTCCCTATACAAAGAACTCAATCTTTATGGCATGGTGGAGAATCTCTCCACCGTTAAACAGGTAATTAAACGAGAGATAACCAGTCAATTAGACTACTCCTATCTCAATCAAGTCTGGCCGGAATTTCAGCAAACCCTACCCACCACAGAAAATATCGCTAGAGTTATCTGGCAAAGATTAGCACCCTATTTACCATTGGTCAAAATTCAACTATTTGAACACCCCGAATTGTGGGCAGAATATCAAGGAAAAGATATGGAAGCAACTTTAACCGTCAAAACCCATTTTAGTGCCGCTCATCGTTTGGCTTTACCGCAATTAACCCTCGAACAAAACTCGGAAATCTACGGCAAATGCGCCAGGGTAAACGGTCATGGCCATAATTATCACCTAGAAGTATCCGTGGCGGGAGAAATCGATCCCCGCACCGGTATGATCGTTGATCTAGGGGATTTACAAAAAGCGATCGATGAATTGGTAGTAGAACCCTTCGATCATGCTTTTTTAAATAAGGATATTCCCTACTTTGCCGAAGTGGTTCCCACTGCCGAAAATATTGCCTTACACATCGCTCAACTATTGGAGGAACGGATCCGCCAATTAGGAGCCGAATTAGATAAAGTTAAACTAATTGAAAGTCCCAATAATTCTGCGGAAATCCACTGTCGTGGTTCGGTTCAAGCTCCCCGACAACTTCTAGAAAAAACCCTGACAGCCGTTTAATTGCCTGTTGGTGAAGGTGATTAGGGTGAGCCATGCTCACCCTGATAGATTTAATCAAACCCTAGTTAAACACTTCTCGCCATCCTCGCTTTCCTTTGCTTTGGCGTAAGGGAGAAGCTAAATCGACAATTTTCTCAAGCAGTTTCGGGGCCAATTTTTGACACCAAAGAGCTAGATGACTTTGCCAACCGACGACAATTTCCGTTTTTTGCCTATTTAACCCGGTAATTAGAGTTTGGGCGACTTCTTCGGCGCTCATCGGTTTTAACCATCGAAATAACTGCAATTCTCGCACCATATCCGTATCGGTTAAAGAGGGTAAGAGGGTGATAACTTTGATGTTGTGTTCCCGTAATTCCGACCTGAGAGCTTGACTAAAACCCAAAATGGCAAATTTGGTGGCCGAGTAGGTGGCGAAGCTAGGAGCGGCAATTTTACCCATCATGCTGGAAACATTGACAATCGTTCCCTGTCCCCTAATTGCCATCCGGCGGGCAATTAAGCGAGTAACTGTGTACATGGCCATCAGATTTAAAGATATTTCTGCTTGCACTTGCGAGAATTGCGATCGCAGAAAGGGGGTTTGATGGGCAATACCAGCACAGTTAACGAGGATATCAATGCCACGGCATTCTTGCCAAACGCGGATAATTGAAGGACTAACAAGGTCATTTTCAGTTAAATCTAGGGCTAAAGGTGTGGCAATGACCCCTAGGGACTCAATTTCTTTCGCTAGTTTTTCTAATCGCTCTTGATCTCTGGCAACAATCACAATTCTGCTTAAACCTTGTCGGGCTAATTCTAAGGCGATCGCTCGTCCAATGCCCCGGGATGCCCCCGTGACTAGGGCTGTTTTTCCCTGTAATTTCATGATCAAACTCCTGTTTTAAGCAACAGTACAGAAATTTATTGGTTTTGCTTCTAAAATCTTTGATTTGTGCATCTATACCCTACATAAGTAGTGAAGCAATCGAGGGATAGATGGATAGGTTAGGGTGCATGGGATTTTTCCTCCTTCAAAGCGCACTCTTGAACCCACGGTAACAGTTGTCTTTACAAACAGCAATCTTTTTTAACACTTTTCTGGAAAATCACTCGATCGGATGAACGCTCAGGGTGATCCTCAATCCTATGGAAGGGGAGCAGGGAGAGGGGAGAGGTAGGGTTGATTCATGAATCAACCCTACTATGAATCAACCCTAGGGCAGAGGGGCAGCAGAAAAAAAAATTGTGGTGCCACCCTATCGTTCATCTCAATTTAGGTGTTCAATGTCGGTAATAATCGGTAGAATCACCGTGATCTTTGTGCCTTTTCCTTCCTCACTTTCCAAGTGAATTTGTCCTTTGTGCGCTTCCACACAGCGTCCGACAATGGCTAATCCTAATCCCGTTCCTTGAATATTATCGACATTGCTACCGCGATAAAAAGGTTTAAATAAATGTTCTTGATCTTTGCTGGGAATACCAATTCCTCGATCGATAATTTTAAAGACTACCTGCTCGGATTCGACAATAATCTTAAATTCTACCTGGTTCCCTTGGGGTGAATATTTGAGAGCATTTCCCAGTAAATTTGTCAAGATATGTTTAATTAAATTTATATCCCAAAGTCCTCTTTCTAAGCTGCCCTCAACTTGGAAAATAATTGCTAATTGCGGCTCCGGCTTAACAATAAAAGATTCTACTAATTTTTGACAATAATCAAGCAAATCAACTGGATCAAATTGACAGTATAATCTCCCGGAATCGGCCCGGCCAATTAATAACACTTCTGTGAGCAATTGATCCATGTCTTTAATGGCCGATCGAATCATGCGAAAATAGCTAACTTGCTGATCTTTTGTCAACCGATCGCGACTTTCTTCTAATAATCCAGCCGAGAGTAAAATTTTATTTAAAGGATTGCGAAAATCGTGGGATAACATGGAAACAAATTCAGTTTTTAACTGATTTAATTCCTGAGCTTTTTCCAGTTGATTAGTGCGTTCAATCACGCTCATTTTTAAAGCTTCGTTCGATTCTCGTAAAGCTTCCTCCATCTGTTTTCGCTCGATCGCATAACATAGAGATCGAGTTAAAATTTCTAAACTTACTTCTCTTTTAATTAAATAATCCTGCGCTCCCTGACGTAGTGCTGCTAAAGCCAAATTATCATCATTAGTATTAGTTAAAACCACGATCGGCAATTTCGGAGCCGTAATTAAAAGGGGAGCTAAGGATTCCAAACCCTGACTATCTGGTAAAGTTAGATCTAATAAAATTACATCAAAATTTGTTTGTTGTAACAGAGAAATCGCTTCGGATAATCTTGACACATTAACCAGATGAAATTCTTTTTTTTCATTACCCTTAAGAATTTCCTTTAATAATCGAGCTTCGGCTAAATTATCCTCGATTAAAAGAACTTTTATATCCTGCGAGAGTCCCATTTTTTAATCAAGAGTTAAAGAGATTTGGGAGGTTAGGAAGTGGGGTGTGGGGTGTAGGGTGTAGGGTGTAGGGTGTAGGGTGTAGGGTGTGGGGAGAGGGAATTATGAATTATGAATTATGAATTATGAAGTGGGGTGTGGGGTGTGGGGAGAATAAATAGAAATAATCTCCTGACTCCTGACTCCTGAATCCTATCTCCTGATCACTGATCCCTGACTCCTATCTCCTATCTCCTATCTCCTATCTCCTGACTCCTGACTCCTGACTCCTGATAACTGATAACTGATCATGATTCACTCACTGGGTAAAGTAGCGGTTTCTAACCAAAAAGCCTCGATATTTTTGACAATTTTGAACAAATCGTTGAGATTGCGTGACTTGGTTATATAACAATTAACGTGCAGTTCATAGCTATAAAAAATATCCTCCTCGTTGCGAGAAGTGGTTAAAACCACCACAGGAATTCTTTTTAAACTGGGATCGTTTTTTATTTCCGCTAATACCTCCCGTCCGTCTTTTCTTGGTAAATTCAGATCGAGAAGAATCAGATTAGGACGGGGAGAATCGAGATACTCCCCTTCTCGACGCAGATAATCCATGGCGTTGACACCATCCCTAACGATAACTAATTCGTGCGGGACGGTGCTAGTTTTTAATGCCTCTTGGATGAGGCGAATATCAGCTTTGCTGTCCTCCACTAATAAGATAATTTTGTGTGGCACGTCCTCGCCAGCGCTCACGCTCGTTACCTCCTAGGGGAATTGTAAAATAGAAAACCGCTCCTTTGCCTAATTGGGATTCTACCCAAATTCGTCCGCGATGACACTCGATAATTTTCTTACAAATCGCCAAACCCATACCTGTGCCGGGGTACTCGTCGCGGGTGTGCAGTCGTTGGAAAATCACGAAAATGCGTTCGGAAAATCGGGGATCGATACCAATTCCATTATCGGTGACAGAGAACAGCCATTCCTCCTCTTGACGTTGCGCGGAAATATGAATAGTGGGAGTCGCTTTTCCTCGGAATTTAATGGCATTACCGATGAGATTTTGGAACAATTGCATTAACTGGGTTTTATCTGCCATGACAATTGGCAAAGGATCAAAAGTGATCATAGCTTGACTTTCCTGAATTCTCCCTTTCAGGTTAGCGAGAGCTTTTTCCAGTGCCAGATTAGCATCGATGGTATTAAACTCTGCCGCCTGCATATCCACTTTCGAGTAAGCCAGCACATCATCTATTAATGTTTGCATCAAGCTGACACCTTCGACGGCAAAAGTAATAAATTCTTTAGCATCTTCGTCCAGTTCTTCGGTGTAGCGCATTTCTAGCAACTGCACATAGTTGGCGACTTGATTGAGGGGTTCCTGTAAATCGTGGGAAGCGACGTAGGCGAATTTTTTTAATTCGGCGTTCGATAGTTCCAAATCCCGCGCTAAACGTGCCAATTCATCGGCTTGTTTTAAGATGATATTGACGATCGCTTTTCGTAATTCTAGTGCGGCGTTAATTTCTACTGCTTTCCAGGGTAAAGATTTGAGGCGAACGGTTTCTTTCCAGAGGGAGAAAGATTTACGCGGACAGAGACGAATATCACCATCTATGGCAGTCGTTTCGATCGCTTTACCCGGATCACCACCCCAGTTCACGGTTTGAATTACTTCTGGACGAAACCAGAGGAGATAATTACGTTTAGAAATGGGAATTGCTAGTAAACCACTGGCAATATCTTTAAACTTACCCGCATCGGTATAAATTCGCGGTAAGGAATTAGTATAGTAAACATCTTCATGGACGTTTTTTTCTAGCCAAGTAATCAGATAATTTAGTTCTTCTTCGCTCGGTGTTACTCCAATTAAGGTATAATTGCCGCCTAAACAAATAGCGGCTCCTGTGGCTTTAGTTAGATCGAGCAGATTCGGTTTATGGGCAATTAATCCATCAATAAAGTTATTAGCTTCCGCCATATAATCGATTAATTGCGATTGCACAAAGCTTAATTTTACTCGATAGTCATAATCCTCGGTTTCTTCCCGTGCCGATATTTCCGAGAAAATTACTCTTCCTAAGAACTCACAAGCTTTACGGAGTTCGTAGGGTACATATTTAGGGGTGCGATGATGACAGGCAATAATGCCCCAGAGACGTTTATTTTCAATCAGAGAAATAGTTAGAGATGCTCCCACTCCCATGTTATGCAGATATTCTAAATGACAGGGAGAAGCACTTCTAAGACTGGACAGGGTTAAATTTAAGGGTTGTTGAGTTTCGGGGTGAAGAACAGGCACTAGATCGACGGGTTCAGAGGTAGCATCGGGAATCTGTCGAATCCAATTAGCGCTTAATAAATTTCGTGCCGGGAGAGGGATATCGGAAGCGGGATAACGTAAACCTAGATAGGGTTCTAGTTGCTCTATTTTGTCTTCTGCTATCACATCACCGTTATCTTCTTCGTCGAATTTGTATAACATAACTCGATCGAATCCTGTCATTTTTCGCACTTCTTTAACGATGATATTACAGAAATCTTTCAGGCTACGGGTGGCTTCAAGTTTATCGATCGAAGTTTTGGCTAGGTGATAGAATCTCAGGAAAGGAATGTTTTCATAGGAAATAGCTGGTTCTAACTCTAAAATCAGCATTTGTTCGGCGTTGCGGTGAAAAATAGCATCAAAGACGGCAAAATCATCCCCTTTAACCCGCGCCCAAATTTTGGAGGGATTGATAGCATCAAAATCGTTATTTTTTATGGCTGATTTCAGAGGATCGATCTGAAAGGGATCGAAGATTTCCTCTAGGGTTTTACCGATAATTTCCCCCGGAGAAATACCCAATAAACTGCGGCTATTACTGCTAGTTTGGCTGACTTTTAGCTCCGGTTCGCTGAGAACTAAAAGCACCCCGTGCGGTTGAATTCGGTTATAGAGATGGATCGGTTCCCGTTCGATCGAAGTTGGGTTAATTGTCTCGGTTAGAACTTCCATGTGTATTGCCCCCAGAGGATTTTTGCCAAGTTGAAAACTCTTTGTTTATTAAAACTATTTCTTCTCACTTTCAGGGAGCGATCGAGAATAAATTTACTTCTCTTAATACTAGGCCATCAAAAGTAATAAAACTTTAATTAATCAGTTATCTATCGAGCAGTCCTGTTCATTTCCCTTTATTATAATCGGTTTTTCTCTGAGAATCTAGGGTAATTTGTTAAGAATTAAGAGTTAATGTTACAAGGGACAGATAATTCTTAATAAAAATATATGGTAGTTAAGGGGTTTCAAAACCCAAAATTGCAAGGAAAGCACCCTAGAAAAGTAGGCAATATCGCACTGTGATTGTGCAATTGATAAGAAAGAACAAATTCAAGAGATCAATTAGTAAACTTGATCGTGTTTGCCAATATCAACTATAACAATTAAAGTTTCTCCTGAATCAGTATCTTGACGAAAAGTAAAAATAATACGGCAATCATAACTAACAGAACATGACCAATAACCTTCTAATCTACCTGTCAGCTTATGAGATTTTAAAGAAGGGGTGAAGGGATTATCTTCTAACAAATGTAGAACCTCTGATACCTTGCTTTGTAGTTGAGGATTTTTGCTGATTAAGCGATGAAAAGCTCTTTTAAAGCTTTTGTCAGCAACTAATTTCATTCTTCTTCATCCTCTAACAAATAAGCCATTATCTCTTCAGCACTGCCTTTTTTTGCTGTTCCCATTGCTAAAGATTTTAAGGTTTCTTCGCCATTTTTAGCCATCTCCTCCCGGCGTTTCTCAATGCGTCTTTTACGAATTAGCTCAAACAAATAATCTTGGTCTTCAATGGATAGACTCTCTACCGATTCGATCAGATCTTGAAAAAATGCGATACTCATTAAAGTTTCCCCCTGTTAGTTAACTTTTTTTTCCTGATATGCTAAGTAGCTGGTTATAATTAAATTAAAAATGGATTTTAGGTTCGATCCCCCCTAGCCCCCCTTGATAAGGGGGGAAGCCGAAGGCGGGGGGATCCCCCTTGATAAGGGGGGTGCCGATCCCCCCTTAGTCCCCCCTTTAATCCCCCCTTAATAAGGGGGGGATCTGACAACTTTTAACGCCTACCTACTTATCACAATATATTCAAGTAGGGTGCGTCAGGCAATCCCTTGTTTTTAGGGAAAAAATCAAGAGCTAAATATTACCGTAACGCACCACAAAGAAAAGTGTTTGACTACTTTTATAAGCCGCTATGACGGAGGAGAGGCTCGGTACTAGGTTCACGACCGCGGAAAGCTTTAAAAACATTCATAGGATGAGAACTTCCCCCCATAGCTAAGACAGTATCGCGAAAACGGCGACCGATCGCTTTCACTGCTTCTTCGTTATCTAATCCCACTTCCTCGAAAGCGGCAAAAGCATCGGCGCTGAGAACTTCCGCCCATTTATAACTATAGTAACCCGCCGCATAACCGCCAGCGAAAATATGTCCAAAAGAACACAAGAAAGCATCTTCCGGTAGAGGAGGAATTATCGTCGTCGTTGCCGCTAAACGCTGTCTGACTTGTTTAGGAGTTTCGCCGCCATTGGGTTGATAACGATGGTGTAATTCCAAATCTACTAAAGACAAATGTAGCTGACGCAGCATAGCCGAACCGCTCATATAATTCTTAGCTAGGAGCAGTTTTTGATAGTAATGTTCGGGGAGAGTTTCACCGGTTTCGTAGTGTTTGGCCATACTCATTAAAGTAGGGCGATCATAACACCAATTTTCCATAAATTGACTGGGCAATTCCACCGCGTCCCACTCAACGTTATTAATACCCGCCGCGCCGGAATAGTCCACAGTGGTTAACATATGCTGTAAACCGTGGCCAAATTCGTGAAATAGGGTAGTTACCTCCTCAAAGGTCATTAAACTGGGGTTTCCGTCCACTGGAGGCGTTTGATTGCAGATTAAATAAGCCACAGGTAAACGCACTTCGGTGCCGGTTTTGGCCCGACCGATACAGACATCCATCCAAGCGCCGCCGCGTTTTTCGGCGGGACGACTGTAGGCATCGAGGTAGAAATAGGCAATTTTTTCGCCCTTTTCGTCATTAATCTGGAAATAACGCACATCGGGATGCCAGATAGGGGACTGACCGTCGGCAGCGATAATTTCTACCCCAAAAATCCGTTTAGCGAGGCTAAATATGCCTTCTAAAACCCGTGGTAGGGGGAAATAGGGGCGTAATTCCTCGGCACTAAAGTTAAACTTGGCCTGACGCTGTTTTTCTGACCAATAGGCTATATCCCAATGCTTGAGATCGTCGGTTCCCGCAAAAGTTTTTAAGGCCTCTAAATCCTGTTTTGCCGCTTCATAGCTGACTTGGCGCAAATTGTCAAGCAATTTCTCGATTTCATCCACAGAATTGGCCATTTTCCTGGCAAGACTGACCTCGGCGTAGGTACTATAACCTAAAAGATGGGCCTGTTCCTGACGAAGTTGCAAAATGCGATCAATTAAGGGATTATTATCCAATTCTCCCAGATCAGCCCGACTAACGTAGGCTTTATAGAGTTTTTCGCGCAATTCCCGATTATCGCTGTACTTCATAAAGGGGAAATAACTGGGAAAATCGAGGGTAATCACCCAGGGGCCGGTTTCGCTGCTGGCGTTAGTTTCTCCTTGGCCCCGGGCGGTTTGGGCGGCTAAACTAAGGAGACTAGGGGGTAAACCGGCGATATCTTCTGGGGTTGTTAGTTTCAGTTGAAAAGCTTTGGTGGCATCGAGGATGTTATTAGAAAATTTCGTGGTGATTTCCGCTAATTCCAGTTGAATCGCGTTAAATCTGTCTTTTTTCTCCCCTACTAATCCCACCCCGGCCAATTGAGCATCCCGCAGGGAAGCTTCGACAATGCGCTGTTGTGTCTCGTCTAATTGCCCCCAGCTTTCTCCTTGGCGCAGGGACAAAAATGCCTCATAAATGGGTTTACTTTGGCTTAAACGGCTAATAAACTCGACTACCTGCGGTTGTACAGTTTCGTAGGCTTGACGCAATTCTGGGCTATTTTTTACCCCCATCAGATGACCGATAATCCCCCAACTCCAGCTTAAACGTTCTTCGATCCGGGTGAGGGGTTCGACTAATTTTTCCCAAGTGGGGGCAATCTGTGCTTCTAGATCGGTTAATTCTCCAGCCAGTTCCTGCAAAAGTTGCGTCATGCCAGGGACAATCAGGCCGGGTTGGATTTGGTCAAAAGCCGGTAATCCTTGACCGGCAAGCAGCGGGTTACTGGTGTTCGTCATAATTGTTGGTCTGCAAGGGTGGGTAATCTGTATCTTTTACTACCCTAACCCAAATCCCCGACCATCTATCCGGGCGATCGATTGCCGGAGCTTTTTCAGTGGGGTGTAGGGTGTAGGGTGTGGGGTGTGGGGTGTAGGGTGTGGGGTGTGGGGAAAGAAACCTCTTTCATCTGTGGGGGTGAAAATTTTTTCATTGGGACTGCCTCTGTTGATCAAAGATAAGCAAACATTATCTATTGACTGCAAAAGATTGAGAATATTTAAATTAACATTCCGCAATATTTACAAATTCTTAAGAATTAATTGAGAAAGATTTTTATTTAATAACGATGTTACAAGGGTTACAGCGATTTGATAGAATTTCATAGTGGGTTATTCTGTGCTTTTTTGGGCAGCAATAGTTGAAACCCTTGCCACACCTAGAAGGTCTTCTGAATTAGGACGGTCAAATCAGTCAATTTCACCCATAACGATGAT
>NZ_JADBTB010000218.1:0-3644 GCF_020246405.1 Microcystis sp. M083S1 | reverse complement strand
TATCAGTTATCAGTTATCAGTTATCAGTTATCAGTTATCAGTTATCAGTTATCAGTTATCAGTTATCAGTTATCAGTTATCAGTTATCAGTTATCAGGAGTCAGTTATCAGTTATCAGTTATCAGGAGTCAGTTATCAGTTATCAGGAGTCAGTTATCAGGAGTCAGGAGTCAGGAGATTATTTTTATTTATTCTCCCCAGTTCATAATTCATAATTCATAATTCATAATTACTCACACCTTTTAAACAGGATTGAGAATCAGAGGCAAATTAACGTATATTATTGACCGCACCGCTAACCAAACCAGCGCTAACATAGCGACCATAACCATCAAGACGGTTTTGTTGAGCGATTCGGGAGGGATTATTGACGAGATCGGCAACTCCCACACCCATCATCACCACGGAGATAACTGCGATTAAGTAGTTACGGACAAAAGTTGGATTTTGGTGGCTGACTAACATGGTTGTTACCTCTCTTTCCTGTCGATAACCTTAGAATACGAGAGGGTTTGGGGTGATGTCAGTCCCATAATTCTGGGTGACAGAAGTGGAAAAAAGTGGAATCCACAGATAAGCTATGATTTTTTGTCGATTAGAATCGGTAAATAGGGAATCGGGAACAGGAAAAGGGCAATATTCGTCATTAATCTGGTTAAATAATCAGTAAATTGCCTAAAAACTGACATATTCTCCAGAATATGACCCTAGAAACAGCGATTATGACCATAAAATTTCTCTGGCCTTTAGTTTTAGGATTATCTATTGTTATTATTGACAATGGGCAATACCTGAGAGCAGAAACGCTAACTTTGAGCGCCAGTCAACGGCAACAACTGCGATCGCTGGATGCTAAGATTATTTTACCTAACTATATCCCTCCCGGATTTCGGGCCAGCGAGATTAAAATCCTCGCAGAAGAGGGGAATGGATACGCAGTCCTCTTTGAAAATGCCGAGAATAGCTGTTTTTTGGTGGAAGGAATCGAAAACGCCAGGGGCGATGATGGTTTAGAATTAGAGGGAACCCTAGCGCTCAATTCCCCACTATTTGGAGAAGGATACTGGCTCAATTATGGTACACCCAAAGACTCGGAATTAAGGCAACAATTCCCCGAACCCGATTTATATTCCGATTGGATGAAAATGGGAGAATATTTTTATCGTCTCAGTGGGGCATTAATTGCCCGGGAGGAGTATGATTATCCTAATTGCCGTCAAGATATTTCCCCATCGGAAGCAGTTAAAATAATCGAATCTTTTGGAGATAACAATTAAATTGAATTTATCTACAGTCATTTCTGCTCTACAACAAAGAAGCAAGGAGCGGTTAGCTTGGTCTAATTTTTGCTGGTTAGGATTAGTAATAATTTTGGGACTGGTTATTAGGTTAACACAATTAACTAGCAAACCTCCCTGGACGGATGAATTTGCCACTATGGTTTTTAGTGTTGGCAATAATTACCAGATAGTGCCGTTAAATCAGATAATTTCCCTCACCACTTTATTAGCACCTCTCCAGAGCAACCATCAGGCAACTATTGCCGATGTAATTAAATTAGTTATTCAGGAGGACAATCATCCACCTTTATATTTTATTCTCGCCTATCTCTGGAATAAATTATTCTTTGATCGCGGAGAATATGTATCTTTAGAAGGAATGCGATCGCTGGCAGTATTTTGGGGAGTTATTTCGATTCCTGTAATTTATTTTATCAGCAAATTGGTCTTTAAATCTGGCTCTATCGCTTTTCTGTCGGCGATTTTAATGGCGGTTTCTCCCTACGCGGTTTTTATCTCCCAAGAAGCGCGTCATTATACTTTAGCGGTTGTATTTGTCCTCATATCTTTAGGCTGTTTTCTGAGGGCAAGCAGCAAAATTATCGACCATAAGAGAATATCCCATACTTTGGTTTTTTTCTGGTTAATTGTCAACTGTATCGGGTTATTAGTTCACTATTTTTTTAGTTTAACTATCCTCGCGGAAGCGATAACTTTATTATGGATTTTATCCAATCAAATCAAACAAAAAAACTTTTGGATAACTAATTGGTGGCGTTTAAGTTTAGTTTTTTTAGGTAACTTGAGCTTTATTATTATTTGGTTTATCACGTTTGTACCCAAAGATTATGGCAATCAGATGACCAGTTGGATTCAGAGAGACAATGATAGTTTTTCAGCAGTAATTAGCCCCTTTTTTCAATTGCTGGGAACATTAATTACTATGCTTTCTCTGCTCCCCGTCGAATCAGAATCTTTAATAATTATCTTGATTTCTGGGGCAATAATGATCGGTTTTTTTCTCTGGATTATCCCACAATTAAAAACAGCGTGGCTAGACTCCTATAAACCAGAATTAGGCATTCTCTCGGCATTTTTTCTCAGTTCAATTGCTATTTTCTTGGTCATCACCTATCTGCTCTCGATCGATATTACCCGGGGAGCTAGATATAGTTTTGTTTACTTTCCCTCGGTAATTTTAATTCTAGCAATTTTATTAGACAATTGTTGGCAAAGGAAGCAGAAAAAAATCGTAATTATTGTCCTTATCATGGCTTTAGTTAGTTCCCTAAGCGTGACTTTTAATTTAGGCTATCGTAAGTATTATCGGCCAGATAAATTAGTTACCACTATCGAAAATAATAGCCGTTATCCGTTAGTAATTGCCACTAGCTATAGGAGTTTAGTGCAGGTGGGAGAAATGATGGGAATTGCTTGGGAATTTAACCAAAAATTTCCCGATAAAAACCCTAAGTTTCTCTTAGTTAACCCAAAACAAAAGCCAAATTTTAATCTGCCCTCTTCTCCCCCTTTTGAATTATGGCTAATTAATTTCCATTCTTCAATAGATCGAGCGGACTGTCAACTCTCAGAGTTATCCTCCAATTATGGAACGGGTTATGAATATCAAAAGTTTCTCTGTGGGCGATCGATGGAGTATAATAATAAAGTTAAGTAGGGCTATTAACTATGATTATTTGGGTAAATGAACAGATTGACCCCTGCGGTTTAGTACAAGCTTGTATTGCCTGTCAAGATGAACAAGCAGCAAAAGATTGTCATCAAAGTTGGTTAACCAGTCTTACGGACGAACAAAAACAAGCAGGGTGGATAGCAGTTTTAAGAACCGTAGAGTCTTGGGATGATGTACCGGTAAATGCTCTGAAGTTAAGTTATTAACTAACGTCAGTTCGGGATAAGGGTGCAAAGAAAAGGCGGGGGCTAGTAAGCTGAAAAATATATAAACTCAGCACCCCCAACCCATCTATGTCTAGTCTAGAAGCTCTTTTCTGTCCTGTCGACGACGGATGCCGTGTATTTGAACCTAAATTAGAACAGACAAGGCTTTGGCCCGATAATAAAGCTCGTAAACATGGCAAAATCTTGACTTGAAGCGAAATGATGACCATCCTGGTCGCTTTCCATCAAAACCACTACCGTAATTTTCAACATTTCTACCTCGACCCTGTTTGTGTCTACTGGCGACAAGAGTTCCCCCAACTACCTAGCTATCAACGTTTTATCGAATGGATACCCTCGACTCTCATCCCCTTATGCGTTTACTTGAAGCATTGTTTTGGTCGTTGCACGGGGATTAGCTTTGTCGATGCCACCAAAATTCAGGTCTGCCATAATCGCCGCATC
>NZ_JADBTB010000217.1:0-16033 GCF_020246405.1 Microcystis sp. M083S1 | reverse complement strand
TGAATCAACCCTACGATGAATCAACCCTACGATGAATCAACCCTACGATGAATCAACCCTACGATGAATCAACCCTACGATGAATCAACCCTACGATGAATCAACCCTACGATGAATCAACCCTACGATGAATCAACCCTAGGAGCAAGGGGGGAAGGGGTAGTTCAGTTTAATCGGGTAAATCGAAGAGAACCCCCGTCATATAAAGCTCTGCCCATTCCCAACCAAAGGCTTTTTCTAGTACACGCCGAGTTTTATCGTTTTTCTGCTGTTGACTACAATAATCCCGTTGTCCCTGTAAATAAATGCGCGCTTCTTCCCCGGAAAGAGGCTGACTTTCCTTAGCACATTTGCAGTGAATTGTCAAGAAATCTGTAACTCTTTGTAAAAATTGTCGTTCCTCGGCGGCGGTTTCGGGACGAATAAACAGACAATATTGGGAGAAAATATGACCCCAAGGCGGTAAATCACGAGCTTGGGCGAAATCGGCCGCAGGTAAAGCCGCTAAAGCTTGATTATAGGCACTAGGGAGAGTTTTATCGCTACTGGTGGGAGAAAGATCCACAATAGCGGCACTGATTCCCGCTTTGCCGGAGACTATATCACATCCAAACATCGGCAGCGGATATTCTGGACGGGGGAACATGACACAGTGGAGAATATCCAAACCATTGCCCAGTTTAGCCAATTCTAGGTGCATTTTGCGGAACTGGGGAGTTTGATAGCAGCGATTCTCGATAATTAATTTTTCCCCTTCTAAACGTCCCTCCACATAGCCTAAACCTTCCGGCAACTCAAAGGGCGACAAATCAAGATAATTTTCCCAGTGGGACAGAATTGCCGTGGCTAATTGTCCAATCAGGGGATGAAGTAACGGTAAAATTTCAGGGTTGGTAACGGCTATCATGGGTCAGTAATCAGTTATCAGTTATCAGTAATCAGTCATCAGTCATCAGTTATCAGTTATCAGTCATCAGTTATCGGCTTTTTTCTCCTTATCTCCCCTGCTCACCTCTCCCTGCTCCCTTCTCCTGTCTCCTGTATCCTGACTCCTGACATCTAAAATCCACTTTACCTCATGGAGCGATCGAGATTAGAACTGGGAAATATAAAATTAACTTCTTTGTCCTTCTCCCAATTTACCCTATGGTTAGCAGTGCCGCTCGTCCAAAACCTTCCTTAAAAACCCTCTGGCAAAAGATAGAATCTTTTCCCCTACCAGAAACCGAGGAATCGATTATTTTAAGAATTCTGGTGCAAGCTTTAGTAATCGTCGGTATTATCGCCACCGATGTGGCTACCGATAGTTATACCAGTATTTGGGCTGTTCCTCTCAGTATTATCGGCGGAATCTGGAGTTGGCGACGCAGGAAAAAGCGCAATATCGGGGCAAAATTTTGTATAGCGATCGGAATGTTAGTGGTGTTGGCGCTATTCTTGGGTAATATCGTTGCGATGCAGGATAGTCGCATTGCCCTAACACAATTATTAATTCAACTGCAAATTCTCCATAGTTTTGACCTGCCCCGACGCAAAGATTTAGGGTATTCTATGGTAATCGGTTTAATTCTCTTGGGAGTCGCTGGGACAATCTCCGAAACCCTCGCTTTTGCGCCTTGGTTAATCCTCTTTCTGTTTTTATCCCTACCTACCCTAGTTTTAGACTACCGTTCTCGTTTAGGTTTAGATAATCTCAATCAGAGTCTCCCTTTCTTCTCAAAGAAATCCCCACGTCTAGCCACAAAAAAATTAGTTTCCCCGCAAAATTCCCCCCTTTCTCCCAAACGTTTTGGGATTTTCTTTCTGACAATTCTCCTCTTGGGATTAACAATTTTTGCTCTGATGCCGCGTTTTCCTGGTTATCAAATTCAATCTTTTCCCGTCAATAGTCCCGAGGGTATGGAAAATCAGGGTTTTGAACAGGGAGACAGACAAATCGTTAACCCCGGCTATGTGCGCGAGGGTGAAACGGCGAAGGGTGGCGTAAATGGCGGTAATAGTCCCACTACAGGGTCAGGACAGTTAGATTCTACCTTTTATTACGGTTTTAACCCCCAAATCAACCAAAATTTGCGGGGAAGTATGACTCCAGAAATAGTCATGCGGGTACGTTCTCAAGCCCCCGGATTCTGGCGGGCCATGGCCTTTGATCGCTATACTGGTCAAGGGTGGCAAATCTCGCGAGATCAAGAATTAGAGGATTTAAATCGCAGTAGTTGGTCCTATCGCTTTTTTGTGCCGCTACCCGCAACCCAGGCCAAAACCCATCAGGTAGTCCAAACCTACAGCATTGTCTCCAGTTTACCGAATATTATCCCTGCTCTTACTTCGCCTCAGTTTCTCTTTTTTCCTACCCGACAGGTATCTCTAGACCGAGAAAATAGCTTAAGGTCGCCGGGGGGATTAGCAGAAGGGCTAACTTATACTGTAATCTCACAAGTGCCGGAACGCAATCGCAGCCAACTGCGATCGGCCCCAGAAACCTACCCTAAGTCTATTCTCAACTATTATTTACAAATTCCTGCCGAAATTGCCCCGAAAGTCCGCCGAAAAACCGAGGAATTGCTGGCAAAATCTGCCAAACCTTTAACCTCTCCCTACGAGAAGGCCCTATATTTGGCCCAAGCATTGAAGCAAAACTACGAATTAAAAACCGATTTGCCCTTTTTAGCCGAAAATGAGGATTTAGTCTCGGCCTTTTTGTTTCGTTTTCAGGGGGGTTACGCCGATCATTTTTCCACCGTGTTAACGATTATGTTACGCTCGATCGGTATTCCTGCCCGATTAGCCACCGGTTTTGCCCCTGGCCAGTTTAATCCTTTCACTGGCTTTTATGTTGTCCAAAATACGGACGCTTACGCCATCACAGAGGTGTTTTTCCCGGGTTACGGTTGGTACACTTTCGATCCTATCCCGGGCCACGAATTAATTCCCCCATCCTTTGAGGAAGCGAAACCTTTTAGCGTCCTCAAGCAATTTTGGCAATGGGTAGCCGGATGGTTGCCTTCCCCAGTAACGGGTTTTCTCGGTCTGATTTGGGAAAATGTTATCGTTACTATCGGTCAGTTATTGGCCTGGTTATGGCGCTTTATTTCCGGCAGTCTTTTAGGGGGAATTCTCGGCGGTTTATTGGGGGTCGTCTTCGCCTACGCTGGTTGGTTAGGATGGGGACAGTTCCATCGTTGGCGTCGGGGTCGCAAGTTGGCAAAACTACCACCAATCGAGCGTTTATACCAGCAAATGTTAGGAATCTTAACAGAAGCCGGTTATGGCAAACATCCCGCTCAAACCCCTTTAGAATACGCCACCGCCGCCCGCCGCGTCCAACCGCCGCCAGTGGCGAATATTATCGAGGAGATTGCTTGCGCCTACGTTGATTGGCGTTATGGCGGGAAATCGGCTAATATTGAGAGATTACGCCAACGTTTTCGAGAATTTGTCAAGTTGGTGAAAAAGTGAGCTTGAGCCTATAGTTAGGGTTTGCGGCAAAAAGTTTTTCAGCAAATCCTAGATTTAACGATGTCTTAACGCTACTCATAATGTGTCCACATCCGCAGGATTTTAACTATACCCTCAGATTGAATAACTTCGTACACAAGACGATGCTGAATGCTTATTCGCCGAGAGTACACACCATTCAAATCTCCCACTAACTTTTCCTAAGGCGGGGGATTTTGGAATGGATTGACCTGAAGAATGTCAAGCAACATCTGCGCTTTATTTTTTTAAATGACTAGAATTAAGCTTCTTAGGGTCTTTCTGCGCCTGTTTGGTGTAAACCAATTTCCACCTCACCATTCTAGCTCCTCAGCACATTCTTCAACTGGCGTTGCCAGTCCCTCCCGAATGGATTCTCGCATCCCCGGAATTGAGAGGAGATATAACGTTTCTTGTACCGATTTCCAATCCCCTTCAGATAGCAAAACTGCATTACCATCGCATCCCTCAATAATAATGGGTTCGTGGGAAACAGTTACTGAATCAATCAAATCCTGCAACTTTTGTTGAGCCTCATTAACCGGGATCATAAATCCTCCTAATTGTTTTCTACCAGTGCCGAAAGAAAATCCTCCGATAATCCTAGCGCCAATTACCCAAACCTGACTCCATTCGTAACTATCTCGGTGCTTACCCTAACGGCACTGGTAAGGCGATATTCTGACTTCATTCCAAACGACAAGTTTAAACAAATCTAAGCGCTTTCCTCACTAGATAATCGTCCTTCAATCGGTTCGTATTCATCTTCCAAGAGCCAGAGTTGAGCCTCTTCATAATCTGGAAACGCCTTGACGAGACGGTACTTTTCAGCAGGATCAAAAACATAACACCCCCTCGCCTTATCGATCAACACTAGCAGGATATAGGGAGGGGACTGCATGGAATCCACCCAAACTTCTAGGAAGCGCCAATTATCCTTCACTAGGTCGGGTTCGAGGAATTGCGTGATATTGGTTGTTTGCATTAATCTTAACCTCGCCGTAGAATAAAGAAGACTTTAAACCATCTGGGCTAATTCGACAACCAATCGCTTCGGCAAAGAATAGCCCATAGCGCTCATAGTTTCGCACATTGCCCGTGTATTCACCCCTTTCCATGATAGCCTGAATAACTCGTAGCATTGTATCTTCATCTTTAAACACATGAATAGCTCGTCCTCGTAACAGTAATCTCCGTGATTGTGGAGTATTCGGTAAATGTTTAGAAATATGCTTAGCGTCAAGAAAAATCTCGCGATTAATTCCGCTCATAATGGTTAGACTTCAAGGTCTCTAATAATTGCTGGAATCGGCAGGCCGTCTTCCGCTAAAGCCGCAATATAACCGGCAATCGCCTCTTTTATATTAATCAAGGCTTCTTCTTTCGTTTTTCCTTGACTAACACAGCCTTTGAGACTTGGACAATCCACAATCCAATAGCCGTCTTCGTCTCGATATACAATGACTTGCCTCATTTTTCCACTCGCTTTTTAAGAAGTGTTAATAATTACCCCTAATCATAGCAAGCAACTCAGCCAAATTTATTTACCGTTCCTGCATTAGCCTTCCCCCCAACGTCATCTTTAGATTTAGCCCCGGCGCTGGAGAATACTTACACTAGCGGCGTTGGTTTTTCGCAACCAAAGTAAATTACATATCTTAAATTGAGAGTAACTAAACTTGACAATCGGTTTAACAATGCGCTAGAGTAACTGAAACTTCTAGACTGTAACGCTGGCGGAAGGGAGGCTATTAATTTCGACTAAATTTCTTTACTACTAAACTAAGAAAATATAATTATGACAAACTATCAAACAGAAATCCGAATCAAAGTTCCTTTAGATGTTGCTGAAACTTATTGGAATGCAACGGAAGAAGAGCGTCAAAAAATAGAGAAAAAAATCGCTTTTTATGTTCAATCTTCAAATTTATCTAGAAAAGAATCTCTGGACAAATTATATAAAACGATGGATACTATTGGACAAAAAGCACAAGAGAGAGGATTAACCACTGAAATTTTAGAATCTCTCTTAAATGAAGATAACTAAACGCTTTGTTCTCGATACCAATGTTATTATCAGTTAATATCGAGAGATTACGCCAACGTTTTCGAGAATTTGTCAAGTTGGTGAAAAAGTGAGCTTGAGAGCAGTTATCTTAATGGTGAGGTAGGAAGTTTTCGTTTTGGGGAGTCGATCGCCGGTCGTCCATAGCAAATTAGGTTACACTTTATCTTGATGAGAAAGGCTATAAACAAGACTATGTTAAGAAATGTAACCAAGGCCGAAACCCTTACTGTTGCCTTGTCTGCACAGTTAACTTTATTTTTGTCCGACTACCGATAATTCTCAGCCAGCAATTTATAAGCAGATCAATGTCATCTTGTCAAGTATTTGAACAATCAATTCAGATTAAAGCTAGTGCCACGACGGTGGAGCGTTGTATCACGGATTTAGAGTTAATGCGTCGTTGGTTGAATCCGGTGTTAGTTTGTGAACCTATCGGCGATTGGAAGACCGATATCGGTGGGAGAAGTCGTTTTTTGATTCAAATTCCCCTAATTCAGCCAACGCTAAAAAGTACGGTAATTGAGAGGGAACCGGGGTTAATTGTCTGGCAATTTGAAGGCTTTTTTCGCGGTTGCGATCGCTGGGAATGTCAACCCAATGATGACGGCACTTGTTTAATCAATCGTTTTGAGTTTGCGATTCCTAATCCGGTTGTGGGGTGGGGATTCCAGCAATTCGCCGCCAAATGGACTAAAAAGGATATGGAAGCGCAATTAAGAAGATTAAAACGAGTAGCCGAGGAAATTTATCTACTTTCAGCAACAAGTTAAGCTGATGGGGTGGTAAGCGGGGGGTTTTGGGGATGGGAGAATACCCTCACCCCCAACAGCTAACCCCCGATCCCTAATCGATCGAGATCGACTGGGGACTGTTGCCGTTATCCTGATTATTGTCCTTAAAACTGACTAATCCCTGCTCTTCTAACCATTTTTTGAGGGGATCGTCCGAAAGTTTCAAGCGCAGTAATCCAGAGGCAAAACCACCGAAAAAAGCGATCGGTTGTTGAATCAGTTCTTTAACAACGGGTTGTAATTCATCGAGAAACATCTTATTCTATCTCCTGATATTGCCACACCTATCAATGTTAAGTTAATTGAAGTGATTCTGTAAGACTAGCATGACTGAAACTTCCGACACGGTAAAAAAATCTTTCCGGCTAACCCCGTTTATTTTCCTGGGAATACTGCTCATCTGGCTAGGAATTAGGTTAATCGCTCCCGATAGCGTCAGTTTATTCGCCGGTACTCGTCCCGATTATTTGGGAGTCAGGGAGGGTAAACTGGCCCCTTGTCCGGTCACTCCTAATTGTGTTAGTAGTCAGAGTCAGGATCAGGCTCATGCGATCGAACCCCTTAGTTATCAGGGTAGCGGTGAAAAAGCGATCGAGCAATTAGCTAAAATTATCGCCTCCCAACCGAGAACTAAAATTATTAACCAAGATAGTAACTATCTCTACGCCGAATTTAGCAGTCAATGGATGGGATTTGTCGATGATGTGGAATTTTCTCTTAATCCTAGCAAAAATGCGATCGATGTTCGCTCGGCCTCCCGGTTAGGAGAATCGGATTTAAATGTCAATCGAGAACGAGTGGAAACCCTGAGAAAACTCTTTTCAGTGATCAGTAAACAGTAAACAGTGAAAAGTAATCGGGTGCATCTCAATTTTGTAGAAATATCTATACTACATTTGGGCGCACGCGATGCGCCCCTACCATTGGTGCGATAATATTATTATTGTAGGGGCGAATTGCATTCGCCCTCTTTAAATGACTTCTGCTGCTCCCCTATATGTCAGAGAAAGTCACCAATAGGAGATGCACCCAATCAGTAATCAGTAATCAGTAAACGGTGAAATGACTCAGAGAATACTGACTCGGAGAATAATATAAGAAAAATTATGTTTCGTCCCCAACCGATACCAGCAAAAGCAGGACAGGAATCCGTCTGGGATTATCCTCGTCCCCCGCGCCTAGAATTATCGCCTAAACACCTAAAAATTATCTTTAATGGGGTGATAATTGCCGATACTAAAAGCAGTTATCGAGTTCTAGAAACCAGTCATCCTCCAGTTTATTATCTACCGCCCCAAGATATTAAAATGGAATACCTGCAAGCCACAGCAGAAAAGTCTTTTTGTGAGTGGAAAGGTCTAGCGGGATATTACAATATCACCGTTGGGGATCAACAGGCAATTAACGCCGCTTGGTATTATCCGGACCCGACACCAGAGTTTCAGGCAATTAAGAATTATCTGGCTTTTTATCCCGCCAAAATGACCGCTTGTTATGCCGATGGGGAATTAGTACAACCGCAACCGGGCAACTTTTACGGGGGATGGATAACCTCCGATGTGGTTGGTCCATTTAAAGGCGTTCCCAATAGTTGGGGCTGGTAATCACGTTAAGTCCTTTGAGCATTATGCTACTTGTCAGAAGGGGCAAAAGGCAAAAGGCAAAAGGCAAAAGGCAGGAGGCAGCTTTTTTCTTCCCACTTCCCACTTCATAATTCATAATTTATAATTCATAATTCCCCTTAACTCCTAGTTTCTACTTTTTACGAGAAATTATGACTATATCCCAACCCGATCTAGAACCCACTTGGATGACGATTATTCGCCTCTTGCGCTGGGATAAACCCGCCGGTAGGTTAATTTTGATGATTCCCGCTTTATGGGCGGTATTTTTGGCGGCAGACGGTGTGCCACCGCTACCCTTGATCGGGGTGATCGTTTTGGGAACTTTGGCTACTAGCGCCGCCGGCTGTGTGGTTAACGATCTTTGGGATCGGGATATTGATCCACAGGTTGATCGCACTCGTAACCGTCCTTTAGCGGCCAGAGCTTTATCGATCAAGGTTGGTTTGATTATCGCTCTAATTGCTTTCTTTTGCGCCGCAATTTTAGCTTTATATCTCAATTTCCTGAGTTTTTGCCTATGTGTGGCCGCCGTTCCCTTGATTATCTGCTATCCTCTCGCCAAGCGTTTTTTTCCTGTACCCCAATTGGTTCTTTCTCTCGCTTGGGGTTTTGCGGTTTTAATCTGTTGGAGTGCCGTCACTGGGTCGTTAAATAGTAATACATTTATATTATGGGGAGCGGTGATTTTTTGGACATTGGCATTTGATACAATTTATGCTCTGTCCGATCGAGAGGATGATCTCAAGGTTGGTATTAACTCTAGTGCCATATTTTTCGGCAAATACGCTCCGGAAGCCGTGGGGGTCTTTTTTGCCCTAACAGTAGGTTTATTGGCTTGGGAGGGGCAAAAAATGCAGTTATCAGCTTCTTTTTGGCTAGGGTTGGGTCTAGCGGCGATCGCTTGGTGGCGTCAATACCGGCTGTTACGTCAATCGGATTTACCTAAACCAGTTTATGGTCAAATGTTCGGCCAAAATGTTTGGGTCGGTTTTATTTTATTAGCGGCTATGATTGCGGGGAGTTTGTATTAAAACTCCCCCGAAAATGTCCCTAGAGTCAGTTTGTCTATTCTGACTCTAATAATCCCATTACCTTAGCTGATGCGGGTTCACCAGTCATCAAAGCTACCCGTCTTTGAAAATTTTTTTCCACAGCAATGCAGGTATTTAAGGGATCTAAAATACCCTTTCTGATTTCCCTTTCCCAAGAATAATTTCTTTCTCGGTGTTTAAATCTTGATAATTGCTGGGTGAAAACAGTAACCACTTGATAAATGATTTTTAAATCGTAAAGAGAGTCAATTTGAGAAATTTTAACCGCTAAAGCCCGAAATTGACGGGATATTTCTTGAGCTTGCTCTTGACTACAGCCATGGTCATGATGATAATAATTAACTACTTCTGCCATGTACTGAGCGTGTTTAGCGGCATTTTGAATGCTATGTTGAGCATTTTCCACGGGAGCAAGAAATCGATCTAATAATAGCTGTTGAGCGTAGGCATCGCGAAGGGACGAATTAGAGATTATTTGTAATTCGGCCATTCTTTCTTCATGTTTACGGCGATTTTCGGCATAAATCTCCGTCAGAATAGTATCTAACAGCTTGGGAATCGGATAAAAGACATCAATCATAGGAAAATTTAGCTTAGTTTGTCTAGAGATAAGAAACTCTATTGATAGAATTACCCAAAATTGTAGCAGTGATCTGAATAGTCAGGTACGATAAAATCAAGTTAGTAAATTACTGCCCCTTAACTAATGTCTAACTCGAAATCTAGTAGCGTTTGGGACCACAAACCCCGTTGGTGTCAACCTTGGTCCATTCTGTTGACAGGAATTACCCTGATTGCTGGCTGTTGGTTTTTAACTCAGCGTCTCTGGTTAACTCTACTCCTATCTATTCCCATACTCCTCTGGTGGTTTGTCTTCCTAATTCTTTATCCGCGGACGCTGCAGCAACAGTTAAACACAGAAAGAATCGGGGAAAGCATTGATTAAAACAGGAAAGACAGGACAGGGATTTTTATCCTGTAATTGACTACTTTCATCTCCGCGAAAAGTGTTCCAACGGAAGGGAGCTTTTTTTTCACTCGACATCCATAAAAGTCTTTTTGCTCGTGTCATCGCTACATACAAAAGTCGGTATTCTTCAGCTTTTTTAAGTTGTCCAGCTTCTAACCAAGCGCTTAAAGGTGGGGGAATAATTGGTATGCTATCGGGGTTTAAATAGCGTTGATGAACCGCTGCTCGAATTTGCGCCCGGGCCACTTCTGCCAGGGTAAAATCTGCCAAAAATTTCGCCCCATTGGGTACCCAAGGTTTGCCCGGGATAATATCTTCGTGAAGAAAGGGAATAAAAACATAATCCCAGTCTAAACCCTTGGCTTTGTGCATAGTAATAATCGTCAGTTGTCCGGGACGAGTATAACAATCGTCGTTATCTTCTTCCACTCCTTCAAAGCGCTCAGAGGCGATAATTTCATTAAGAGTATTAATTGTATTTTTGAGAGAACTATTACCAGCAGTTTCCTGATAAATACGGGCGGTTAATTTTTGCAATGTGGCTAATTCTGACCCCGAATATTGGAGAGTCATAGCGAAAAAAGACAGGAGTTGATAATGGGGTAATTCTAATCTAGCTTTTAGTAAACTGCAGCAATAACGACGGGCGATTTTTTCGTTAGATTTCAGTTCAGGATCGAGGGGAGTGGGATAAAGAAATTGTTCGGGATAGGTAACTAAAGGATTTAAGTCTTGGGCAGTAATTAAACCCCTCAATTGTAGCACTTCTAAGGCCGCTTTGAGATAATCGGGAGAGTGGGGACGTTCGACAAAAGCCAATAGTTTCAGCATTTCGGCGGGAATTTGGGAAAAGCGATCGATCTCATTAGCTTCAAAAATTCTGATTTGATAACTTTTATAAAAATGGGCGAATTTTTGAGCAAAAAAGTGTCCTTGTCGATTTTCTCTAACGAGGATAGCCGCATTATGTTGAGGGTTTTCTTGAAGTAATTTAACTAGACGTTTTTCAATTAATTCTACTGTTTGATAAATGTCATCGGGTTGATAAATTTCTAATCCTTTTCCCTCCTTAACTGGATTAGGTTGGGGATCTTCGGCGCTGACGGGAAGAATCGCTTGAACTCGAAAAGGAGCCTCGGTAACTTTATGATTATCTTTTCCCTGTTTCCAATCTCGATCGACCCATTGTAACACTAAATTAGCAGCTTCAATAATTTTAGTATTGCTGCGACCTGCTTGGTTCATAGTGGATAAATTGCCTTCGTTTTGACAACTTTCACAAAACCAATTAAAGTAAACAGGATCGGCGGGGGTAAAGGTAGAATTAATCGCTTGATTGGGATCGCCGACGCGAATTAAATTAGGTATTTCACCGTCATTATTTTTTGCTAAAATAGTAATTAGTTTTTCTTGGAGAGGACTAGAATCCTGTGCCTCATCTTCAAAAACTCCAAAGACAGATTTTTGCCATTGTCGGCGAATTTTTTCTTCCTCTAATACTCGCAAGGCTCCTAAAATCATGTCATCATAATCTATATAGTTTTTCTGACGCATCAGGATTTCATACTGTTGGTACAAACCACTAGCAATAGCGAGAATTTGATAATTATCTTCGGTATAGTGGCTTAATTCCCAGACTTGCTGCGGTGATAATCCCGAACTTTTTAGCTCATGAATGGCCGTATAGGCAAGACTAGGTAAAATTTCGGTTCTCAGCACCGATTGACGGCGTAATCTTTCTGTTTCTTCCCCATCAAATTCCACTCCTTCTAATAACTTTTGATAACGAATTGGTTCAGTAATTAGCCATTTTTCCACCGAGTTTCTAATAATTCTATGGCTAGGAGTCGGAATAACTAAGGTAGAAGATTCGAGGTCTAATCCCGATAATTCCGGGTAACGACGGGCTAATTGTAGAGCCAGTCCGTGCAGAGTTTGGACGCTGAAACCTTGGACCGAAAGTTGTAAATCTTGCAAGCGTTGTTTAATTTTAGCTTTAATACTAGCGGCAGCCGAGCGCGTGTAGGTGACAATAATTAACTGTTTTTTAGCATGAAGTTGCTCACGAGCAATAACCATAGCGGCAGCTACGGCCAAACTGTGGGATTTTCCCGCCCCCGGCACCGCAGAAATGGCCATTTTTCCCCCTTGCCAATCGGCTAATTCCTGTTGTCCGGCTCGCAGTTGTTGCCGGAGATTTACCAGTAAGTTTTCTCGATTAATTACTTTAGTTTCGCTCATTATTCTACGCCAATTTTATTTTTAGTTTAATTGTATTACTATTTTAGTTTATCTTTAAACTAATTGCTGTAAAAGTTAGCTACAGATAACTAGAATGGGGAGATGGGTTTTTTTCAGTGAACAGTAATCAGTAATCAGTGAAAAGAAAGTAGCAAAGTTTTCCCCTAACACTGTCCACTTAAAACTGTAATCTGATCACTGATAACTGATAAGTAGGTAGGTATTGAAAACTTTCAGATCCCCCCGCCTATCGGCACCCCCCTTATCAAGGGGGGCAGGGGGGATCGAACCTAAAATCCATTTGTAATTTAATTATAACCAGCTACTTAACTGATCACTGATCACTGATATATAGCCAATTTTGTTGTACTTCTACCCGAATTTTGCCGGTTAAGGAGGAAGTGGCATCGCGATTAACACCAGTAATAAGATTAACCACTGACTCAACTTCGGCAAAATTAGGGGATGAGGGTAAATATTGAGCCAAAAATAAACGAATCACTCGTCTTTGTATCGCTAGAGGTAGAATTTGTAAAGGGGAGCGATCGAGTCTTTGTTGATCTAGATCGATAACCTGACGAAAAATATCCCGGGCAATACTATCTAAATAATCGCTTTCTGCTTCCAAAATTTCAGCAGTTTGGGCGAGATGTTTTTCGATTTGGGGGTTTAAATTAGTTTGCAGGTAGGGTAATAATTCCTGACGGATGCGATTGCGAGCATAGCGTAAATTCTCATTAGCTCGATCGTACCAGATCGGTAATTCTCGACTTTGACAAAAAGCGAAAGTTTCCTCGCGAGTGACATTTAAGAGGGGACGGACTAAAAAAATATCTGGGGTTAAACTTGTCAACCAAGTTAAGGCAGAAAGTCCATCACTACCGGCTCCGCGCGTGAGATTATAAAGAAAAGTTTCCGCTCGATCGCTCCTCGTGTGTGCCGTGAGAAGATAATTAAAACCCTGTTCTTGGGCGATTGTTTGTAAAGCTTGATAACGCCATTGTCGGGCCTTGGCTTCCGTTTCCGCCATGGGGGGTGCGGTGGCAATATAAACGGGTAATTGCCAAATTTCGGCGATTTTACGCACATGATCCACTAATCCTCGGTCGTAAGACCAACGGTGATCACAATGAGCGATCGCTAGTTGCCAACCCCAACGAGAGCGCAAATCCAGCAATAATTGACCTAAACAGAGGGAATCCTGACCTGCCGACAATGCCACTAACAGAGACGCATTTTTAGGTAATAATTGTCCCTTTTTGACTGTGGTTTCCAGACGAGTATGGAGAGGTGTCCAAAAATTAGCCAAAATTTTTAAATTTATTTACTTGACAAATGACAGATAACTAGAACGGGAGAGGGAATTATGAATTATGAATTATGAATTATGAATTATGAATTATGAATTATGAATTATGAATTATGAATTGGGAAGAATAAATAAAAGCAATCTTCTGATAACTGATAACTGATAACTGATAACTGATTTAACCTTGCCAATTAACCCAATCTTGGGGTTTTAGGAAGATATCATAGAGTTTTGCTTCTGGGGTATTGGGTGCAGGTTGATAACAGTATTCCCAACGGACTAAAGGAGGTAAAGACATCAAAATCGACTCGGTACGACCGTTAGTTTGCAACCCAAAAATTGTGCCACGATCATAAACTAAATTAAATTCTACATAACGACCGCGACGATAGAGTTGAAACTGACGTTCTCTGTCACCGTATTCCGTCGAGCGGCGTTTCTGGACAATGGGAACGTAAGCGGGTAGAAAAGCTCGGCCACAGTCATTAATGAAACTAAAAATTTCTTCCCAGTTGCGGGGTTGTTGGGGAGATAATTTTTCTGAATAGATAGCGGCATCACTTTCGGCAAAAGGACCACGATAGAGAGGGTCTAAACCGTCTTGGTAATCAAAGAAAATCCCGCCGATGCCTCTGGCTTCCTGACGATGATTGAGATAAAAATATTCATCACACCAGCGTTTAAAAACGGGATAATATTCAGGATGATGTTGGTCGCAAACCTGTTTAAAAGTGCGGTGAAAATGACTAGCATCTTCTTCAAAAGCATAGTAGGGAGTTAAATCGGCACCGCCGCCAAACCACCAAACCGGGCCGGCTTCAAAATAGCGATAATTGAGGTGAACCGTGGGAATATAAGGATTGTGAGGATGCAAAACCATCGAGGTTCCCGTGGCGTAAAATTGATGACCGGCAGCCTCGGGCCGTTGTTTAGCAATGCTAGGAGGTAATTCTTTCCCCCAAACTTCCGAAAAATTCACCCCTGCTTGTTCAAAAATTGCCCCTTCCCGCAAAACTCGCGAACGTCCGCCGCCACCTTCGGGCCGTTGCCAACTATCTTCGATAAATTTTGCTTGTCCATCCACTTCTTCTAATGCCCGACAAATTTCATCCTGTAGGGATTTCATAAATTCACTGACGCGGCTACGGCTGTCACTGGCGGGCAAATTGGCAAGGGTGGCACTTGTGGTGAATGCAGTCATACTCAAGGATCAAAGTTGATAACTCAGTGATTATATTACTACCGGGTGATGAAACTGCCGATCTTCGATACTTAACTTAACATTTAGACCGGTTAGGTGTTGGGTGATGGGGTTTTAGTTGAATTCCCCCATTTCCCCTAAATCAATGTTAATTTCTAAGTCTCAACTGGGCATATTAGAATTAGTCCCGACCAAGGGACAATAACACAGACCCCCAATTTTTACCACTATGCCCTCCCGTCGAATCATCATCGGTGACGTTCACGGTCAATACGATCCTCTTTTGCAGCTAATAGAAGCAATCGCGCCTCAAGAAAAGGAACCAGTTTATTTCTTGGGCGATTTAATTGATCGTGGTCCCAATAGCGCCCAAGTGGTTGAATTTGTTCGTCAACACCGCTATCGTTGTCTATTGGGCAATCATGAACAGATGCTGCTAGAGGTGTTGGGCAGCCAAAGAATGATCGGGGAAATGTTGCCAGGTTGGCTTTATAATGGCGGTAATACTACTCTTTTTAGCTATAACCACAAAATACCGCAAGATCACATCGATTGGCTGAAAACCTTGCCTCTTTACCTCGATTTAGGCGATATTTGGCTGGTTCATGCCGGGGTTTATCCCCATTTACCCCTCGAAGAACAAGATGCTACTCATTTTTGTTGGATCCGCGATGAATTCCACAGTATGCCGGAACCTTTTTTTAGTGATAAATTAATTATCACTGGCCACACGATTACTTTTACTTTTCCGGGGGTAAATCCGGGGCAATTAGTCGCCGGTGCCGGTTGGCTAGATATCGACACGGGAGCCTATCATTCCCACAGTAATTGGTTAACTGGATTAGATATCACTAATCGTTTGGTTTATCAGGTCAATACCAAAGATAAAACTCTGCGAAAATTTGATTTAGAAGATATAACCACCTCAATTAATCCTACCGAAGTCTATACTAAAAGAATGCAGCCCACCCCTTAAAAATAACTGTTATTAACAAAAATATAATTCTCGGACGGGGAATGATACCAAATTCATGCAGATAGCTCAGATGTTAATCTCTGGGTTGGATAACAGGAACCAGCAGCTTAGCCTATTGGGATTCTTTGATCGTAGGTTCTCAAGAGCGGTAAGTAGCTGGTTATAATTAAATTAAAAATGGATGGCTCTTCGGGACTTGGTATGGTTCGATGTGGGGGCATAAATCGACTCAATCCTTATCTGGCAAGAGATTTAATTGATTAGTTCGCTCCAGATCGCCAACAATTGACAAAAATTGCGGCAATGTCTGTCTCTATAAAGGT
>NZ_JADBTB010000216.1:0-20383 GCF_020246405.1 Microcystis sp. M083S1 | reverse complement strand
AAGTTTCTTTGTTCTATGTTAAGATGTTGAGGGCTTCGTTTTTGGGTCTGATTTGTTTTTGTTAATGATCAGACAGTACCTGATGAGCCTTTCTTTGTCAACTCTTGAGGTTGATGCGTTTCATTTTTGAATTGGCGTTATTAGCCATGATGAGCGCTATTTTCATCTAGCCGATCATATTATTAAGCTCGATTATGGTGCTGTGGAATCGGAACAGACTGTTCAACAATCAGGTTCTCTCTAAATTAACCCACCAGTTTCTTACTCACTATGTCAGATAGTTCCTCCTTCCAAAAACTTAACAAACAGCCCGCAATTAGCTGGGCATTGGGATTACTAGCTTTATTTTTAGCCATTGGTGGTATTGTTCTCGCCTATCGTCAGTTTGGGCATACCCCCCACCGGGATAGTTCCCGTCCGCTGCCTGTAGCCGTGGAACAGACGGATCTAACGATCATCGTTTCCGCTAATGGCACTGTGGAACCGGAAAAAGTGGTTAATGTTAGCCCTAAAACAGCAGGAATTTTGAAGGAACTGCTAGTAGATGAGGGTTATACTGTCAAAAAAGGACAGATAATTGCTAAAATGGACGATTCTGATTGGCAGGGTCAATTATTAGAATCCCAGGGCAAACTAGCGGCAGCCCAAGCTAATCTCCGCAAACTAATCGCCGGTAATCGTCCCCAAGAAATCGCTCAGGCCCAAGCGAAATTGGAACAACTAGAAGCCAACCTACAAAAGCTGATGGCCGGTAATCGTTCTCAGGAAATTGCCCAAGAAAAAGCTCGTTTAGAAGGTTTAAAAGCCATTTTCAAAAAATCTGATGATGAATATCGTCGCAATCAGCTACTTTTCAACGAAGGAGCCATATCTCAACAGACTTTAAACGAAAAACTGGCAACTAGGGATAGCGCCCAGGCTGCCGTGATTGAATCCCAAGAAAAGCTATCTCTCCTTAAAGAAGGAACTCGCTCGGAAGAAATTGCTCAAGCAAAGGCGGAAGTGAGAAATCAACAACAGGTCTTAGACCTTCTCCAAGCAGGAACAAGACAGGAGGAAATCGATCAAGCACGGGCGGAGGTGACTACTGCTCAGGGTTCTCTACAAAATGTCAAAACTCAGATTGAGGATACCATCATCAAAGCACCCTTTGACGGGGTGGTTACTTTTGTCTACGCTGAACCGGGGGCTTTTGTGGCTCCTACTACGACCGGCAGTTCCGTATCTTCGGCCACTTCTTCCTCGATTTTATCCCTGGTTTCACAAAATGAAGTGGTCAGCAATGTAGCAGAAAAAAACATTGATAAGATCCGGGTTGGGCAAAAGGTGACGATTACAGCCGATGCTTATCCCGATAAAATCTTCCATGGACGAGTCTCTCTGATTGCCACCCAGGCAACGGTAGAACAAAATGTCACCAGTTTTGAAGTGAAAGTGACCCTAGAAGAAAAGGCGGCCAGGGAATTAAAGGCGGGAATGAATGTTTCTACCGATTTCCAAGTCGGCCAACTGAAAAACGCTTTAACCGTGCCAACTATTGCCGTTACCCGTCAGAACGAGCAAACTGGTGTTTTTGTTGGCGCACCTAACCAACCACCCCGATTTGTCCCCATTACCACTGGCGTTACTATCGGCAATCGTACCGAAGTTAAAAGCGGACTCGATGGCTCCGAACATATCTTAATTAATCCACCCTCGGACACCCGACCAAGGCAAGGTTTTTCTTGGCAAAGTCTCTTTGGTGGTGGGGGGAACGAACCTGCTGCCGGTGGCCCTCCCCCCGGGGCCCCACCACAGGGAGCCTCACCCCCCCCAAGTGGGCCGCTCTAATCATTCCTATTGTCAACCTTGGCAGATGTTTTCAGCGGAAGGATTGACGTTGTATGATCAGTAGGCTTGTTGACAATCCCCGAAGCGCTCAGGCGAGGGATTCTTGAAGCTCATCACCGCGCTTTCTGGTTTCCCCTACTCACGTCTTACACGATTATGTCCTATCCGAACCTACTAGAATATCACTTGTTATCTAGTTGTCCACTTGTGGATAGCTCTCCAAGCGTTTTGGTCTTTCAACCAAGATTCGGGTATGCCCTACCCTATCTGCCTTACGGCAAAATGTTTTTAGTTTATTTCAGTCTTGGAAAAGACTTACTCCCCTGTTTTAAGAGTTTTCGGGTGGCTCTTGTCTTCTTTTTTCTCCTCAAAAGTGCCGTACTATTGCAACGGGATTTCCACGATGTGAGCGGCATTTCAACCTGTTGACTCTTGGATTTTAACACAACTGTTTAGAGTTGTGCTTCGTGTCACTGAGCCTTGACATTGAGCCTGTCGAAATGTGTCGAAATGTGTCGAAATGTGGACACTGAGCCTGTCGAAGTGCTGTTCTATATTGGTCGGCTTTTCATCTCCGAGGTAAAACCGAGGGTTTCTCCAAGCCGACATTTAAGGTAAATGCAATACAGATCACAGTCTATTGTTTGATGGATATCCCCTCTCTACTCCACAGGGCAGAAAAGGCCCTACTCCCCATCTTTTCGGAAATTGACGCACAGGTCAAGGAAAATCTCCGTCAAGTCCTCGCTGCTTTCCGTGCAAACCGCGTCGGGGTGCATCATTTTGCTAGTGTTAGCGGTTATGGTCATGATGACTTGGGACGGGATACTTTAGATCAAGTGTTCGCCCAAGCCCTGGGGGCCGAAAAGGCAGCGGTGCGAGTACAATTTGTTTCAGGAACCCATGCGATCGCCTGTGCCTTGTATGGGGTTCTTCGACCGGGGGATGAGATGTTAGCGGTAGCGGGTGCGCCCTACGATACCCTAGAGGAAGTAATCGGGATTAGGGGCAGTGGTCAAGGCTCTTTAAAAGATTTTGGCGTTAGTTATCGGCAATTAGAGCTAGATTCTACCGGTACGATCAATTGGTTGGCTTTGGCAACGGCAGTTAAACCCCAAACCCGTTTAGTGCATATTCAAAGATCCTGCGGTTATTCGTGGCGATCGAGTTTGTCTATTGACGAAATCGAGAGAATTGTCCGTATAGTTAAACAACAAAACCCGAATACGGTCTGTTTTGTCGATAATTGCTATGGAGAATTTATCAACACCCAAGAACCCACCGATGTGGGGGCAGATCTGATGGCCGGTTCTCTAATTAAAAACCCCGGAGGTACAATTGTCACGGCCGGGGGATACATAGCAGGTAAAGCGGAATTAGTGGAAATGGCCTGCTATCGTCTGACAGCACCGGGGATCGGTGGGGAGGGAGGAGCAACTTTTGACCAAAATCGTCTCCTTTATCAGGGATTGTTTCTAGCGCCGCAAATGGTGGGAGAAGCGATGAAAGGCAGTCATTTAATTGCCTATGTGGGGGATGAGTTGGGTTATCCGGTCAATCCCGCTCCTTTTGTGCCTCGACGCGATATTATTCAAGCGATTAAACTCGGTTCTCCCGATAAGCTGATCGCCTTCTGTAAAGCCATTCAAGCCTATTCTCCCATCGGTTCCTACTTGGATCCCATTCCTGCCCAAATGCCGGGCTATGAGAGCCAAGTAGTGATGGCTGGTGGCACGTTTATCGATGGCAGCACCTCGGAATTCTCCGCCGATGGACCCCTGCGGGAACCCTATATTGTTTTCTGTCAGGGGGGAACCCATTGGACCCATATTTCCCTGGCCCTAGAACAAGCGATCGCCGCTTTAATGAATGGTTCTTCTCACCTTCCTTCTCTCCCTTAGTTAAAGTCCTAACTTCCTGTCTTTGTGGTTAACAAAAAGGGAACAGTCAAGGAGCAAAAGTGCCATTAATAGAGGCTTTCAACATTAGTATTTACGCTCTCTTGGGTTTGGTGGGTAAAATGTATTCTTGAGATATAATTCTGCTGGCGAGCGAGTGGCACGAACCACAAAGACACAAAGGACACAAAGATCGGTCGCTCCTATATAAGTTAAACTTATCACACAAAGAATAAGAGAGTCGTATTTATTCCTTTTTTATTTTTGTTAAGGACTTATTGATTGATTTAGGCTCTTTTTTTGGGTAATTCCTAATTTTTAAGATCAATGTAGATTGACAAAAATGAGATGCACCCAGTTTCCAACTTGTCTAACTCGATGCCGGACGGGAAAATAAGCACAAATCTAACTATACTCATTAGAATATAAATATCAACGACCACGATTAAAAACTCTTATGCGGGTAACTATAAAATCGGCCTTGAGTGACAGTCATATCGATGCTAATCAAAGCAGCAGTCAACGTCAACTGATGCTCTCGATCGCCGCCACCAGTGAACAGATCAACACAAATTTACCGATTAATCTTTGTTTAGTTCTCGATCATAGCGGTTCTATGCAGGGAAAACCCCTAGAAACGGTCAAAAAAGCGGCTTTAAGTTTAATAGAATCCCTCGGTATTAATGATCGTCTCTCGGTGATAGCTTTCGATCATCGCGCTAAAGTTATTCTTCCCTCCCAATCGCGACAGGATGATCTGACCTTAATTCGCTCAAAAATTAAACAGTTACAAGCGGGAGGAGGCACGGCGATCGATGAAGGGATAAAATTAGGTATTCAAGAAAGTTCTACCGGCAGCAAAGGTTATGTGTCTCATATTTTTCTGCTTACCGATGGTGAAAATGAACACGGAAACAATCAACGCTGTTTAAAATTAGCCGCAGTAGCGGCTGAGTACGGTATCACCTTAAATACCTTCGGTTTTGGCGATCATTGGAATCAAGATATCCTAGAAAAAATTGCCGATATCGCCGGCGGAAGTTTATCCTATATCGAAAGACCCGAACAAGCTTTAATTGAATTTACTCGTCTGTTTAACCGTCTGCAATCTGTGCGGTTAACTAACGCTTTCCTGCAATTAGAATTAGATGCTCGGACTCATTTAGCCGACTTAAAACCCATCGCCCAAGTTGCCCCGGAAACCATAGAAATGACCCTACAACAAGAGGGCAATTTTTACATCACCCGTTTGGGGGATTTAATGATAGATGAAGAAAAAATTCTCCTCCTCAATCTCTATATTGACCAAATTCCCCCCGGTACTCACACCATAGCTAAGGTGAAGATTCGCTACGATGATCCCGCTTCCGGTCAAAAAGGGCTAGAAACTGCGACTGTTAGCCTTAATATAACCTCCCAAGCTCTCTATCAATCCCAATTAAACGATCAAGTTCAGAAATCGATTCTGACTTTAGCCAAATATCGTCAAACCCAAATCGCTGAAGAAAAATTAAAACAAGGCGATCGAGCAGCCGCCGCCACCATGCTACAAACCGCGGCCAAAACTGCCCTACAATTGGGAGAAAAAAACGCCGCCACTGTCCTCCAAACTAATGCCACCCGTTTACAGGTGGGAGAAGAATTGAGCGAGGGAGATTTAAAGAAAACCCGCATTATTGCTAAAACAAGACTACAAACCGATGGAGAAACCACTCATTGAAACAAAATCCCAATTCCTAGCAAAGCGATAATCACCCCGAAAATCGCCCGCAAGTTAATCCGATCCCCCATCATGGCTGCGATCGGCAGGACAAATAAAGGACTGGTGGCGGTGAGAGTTTGGGCAATACCCACAGGAGAGAATTTTAGAGCAGTTTGCTGTAACCATATCCCTAAAAACGTACTGCCGAAAGCGGTGATAATAATAATAGCAATCAGACGCAATGACCAGTTAATCGCTGGTGATGATTCCTGACGGCGAAAAAACATCAGAATTAACACTATTCCCGTCCCCGCTAACAGACGAAAAAGGGTACTCTGCAAAGACGACATTCCCGACTCCACCAGTGCCTGACGAGATAAAACCGCCCCCACCGCTTGGGAAATCGCTGCGATTAAAGCCCAGGCAATTCCTCGCCGCCAAGGACGTTGACTATTGATTTCGGGAGTTTTTTCGGAAATAACCCAAGCAACCCCGAAGATGGTCAAAATCATGCCAATATAAGCCGATATTTTCAGGGATTCCCCCAAAAAAGTCGCCGCTAGAATTGCTCCCAAAGGAGGCGAAAGGGTTTCTAACAGTAGGGTTTTTCGCGGTCCCAAATAATTAAGGGCGGTAAAATAGGCCGTGTCACCGATTCCTATACCAATTGCGCCACTTGTCAAGAGTATAAATACCGAACTTTGCTGATTAATATCGCGCCATTGTCCGGAAAGGGGCAGCGTCAGGGCAATTAAAGCGATCGCGACTACTCCTTTCAGAAAATTAAGCAATAAAGGCGGGATTTTCTGGCCTAATAGGCTATAAATCGCCGCAGAAACCGCCCAAAGCGCCGCCGCACTCAAAGCCGCTATCTCTCCCGTTAAATTTTCACCGAGACTAAATCCGTTGAACATTATCATATTTGTCAGGAGACAGTATTAAGAAGACTCCGAGACTCCGAGACTATTTTTATTTATTATCCCCACTTCCCACACCCCACACCCTTGACAATCAAGACAGTTGCTAATTTAGTGATTTAATAAAACCGACCACTGCTGCAGAAGATAAAAACTATGTGTATTCTCGGTTTTGATCCGGGTAAGGATAAATGTGGGATCGCGGTCAGGTCATCGACGGGGAAAATTTATACCCATGAGGTGATATCATCGTCACAAGCGATCGAGCGTTTAGCCAGTCTCTGTCAACAATATCCGATCGAATTATTGGTGATGGGGAACCAAACCACCTCGAAAAGTTGGCGCGAAAAAATTGCCGCTCGTGTTACTATCCCGATTACTCTAGTGGATGAACGCAATAGTACCCTAGAAGCTCGCGATCGCTATTGGCAAATGTTTCCTCCCAAAGGATTACAGAAACTCATCCCCCAGGGGATGCGTATTCCCGATCGTCCCATTGATGATATAGTGGCGATTCTGCTGATTGAACGTCATTTACAGTCCAAATAATGTCACACTACAAAATAGACACAGCAGGGTGGATTGACGATGCTCCTAAGTAAAGGTTTTGAAGTGGAAATGTATACCGGAACAGCAGCCGGAGAAATTATCGGTTTATCCGATCGCATTGTCAAGGATTTAGATGGTTTTGTCCGGGAACCGGATAGTCGTAACGTAGAATATACTACGGCTCCCATGACTAACTATGACCGTCTTTTATGCGCTACTTTAAAACCTCGTCTGGCTCTACGGCAATATTTGCGTCGTTTAGGCGATTATACCCTCATCCCCGGCAGTACCCTCTCCTTGGGCGATAGTCAACATTTTTATCGCAGCGACCCCCACAATCCCTATCATGACTATATTGAACAGACCTACGGCACTAATGTAGTCACGGCCAGTATTCATATTAACGTCGGTATTAGCGATTATGAGGATTTAATGCGTGCCTGTCGCTTAATTCGCCTAGAAGCTCCTTTATACTTGGCTTTAAGTGCTTCTTCTCCCTTTCTCGACGGTAAAATCACCGGTTCCCATTCCCGTCGTTGGCAAGTTTTCCCCCAAACTCCTGCTTATGTTCCCCTCTTTGAAAGTCATAAACATTTTGTCACCTGGACTGAGGAACAATTAAAACTCGCTACGATGCAGAATGTTCGTCATCTCTGGGTGTCAGTACGTCCTAACGGTAGCAATCGTCCCTATAATCTCAATCGTCTAGAATTGCGAATTTGTGACCTGATTGCTAATCCTATTAGTTTATTAGCAGTTATGGCTTTTTTAGAGGCCCGTTTAACTCAACTTTTACAGGATCCCCAATTAGACCCCTTAATTTTAAGTCAATTACCCAGCAGCAATCGCAGCGAGGATTTATTAACTTTAACCCAAGAAAACGAACAGGCTGCCGCGCGTTTTAGTCTTGATGCCACCCTGAGACATTGGTACGATGGTCGAGAAATCTTGGCTAGGGATTGGATTAAAGACCTCTATGTTCAAGTTTATCCGATCGCTAAAGAAAGGGGTTTTAGTTGTTTCCTCTCTCCCCTACAAAAAATCCTCCGCGAGGGTAACACTGCACAACAATGGTTAAAACAATACGACCAGGGTATGGATGTTAAAAGTATTATCAAACAGGCAATTATTACCCTAGAAAAAGAGGAACGAGAGTTAGAACATAAATTATGTCAGCATATTTTAGTTGCTTAAATAATTATTTTAAGGTCATGGTAATTAAACCCTGTTGACCGAGAAGAATTTCCCGCAGCAGCGTACAAATTCCCACCCAGATAATTGGAGAAATATCCACTCCTCCCAAGGGGGGTATGAGTTTACGCACGGGGATTAAAAAAGGTTCCGTGGGCCAGGCAATAATATTAAAGGGAAAGCTATTTAAATCTACCTGTGGATTCCAAGTCAGCA
Organism: Microcystis sp. M083S1; assembly: GCF_020246405.1. NCBI lineage: Bacteria > Bacillati > Cyanobacteriota > Cyanophyceae > Chroococcales > Microcystaceae > Microcystis > Microcystis sp. M083S1. The sequence continues at coordinate 12,080 of NZ_JADBTB010000216.1, read as the reverse complement.
CGATCCTTAAGATAAACAAAAGGGTCATCAACCCTAAGATAATTCCCAATGTCCAACTTAATGCGATCGCTGTGTCCATAGTCTCCAATCCCTTCTTTTTTACCGATTATCTTCCCTAAAATATAACAGTTTTTGTCTCATTTAATCATCCTAATCGCCCCAGCACCCTGACAGCTGTTCTTGTCAACCTCCCGGGTAAAAATGCCGCCAGAAAAAGTCCCAATAGGGCTTGACAAACTAGCCAGACTTGACTTATAATTTTCTTATAGTGGGAATCCGTGTCGCCCTGTAACCCCCCTCTTTTCAGTCCAGATAACGACCATCTTTTGCTGACCTCAGAAGTAACTTAAAGATGACAGAATTTCGCATCGAGAAAGACAGCATGGGAGAAATTCGCGTACCTGCCGATAAACTTTGGGGAGCGCAGACCCAAAGATCCCTACAATACTTTAGTATCGGTGATAATCTCATGCCCCGGGAGATGATCGCGTCCTATGCCATTCTCAAAAAAGCCTGTGCAATTGTCAATCAGCAAAAAAATCGTCTCAGTCAGGAGAGAAAAAACCTAATCTGTCAAGTCTGCGATGAAATTTTAGCCGGACAACACGCAGATAACTTTCCCCTCTACGTTTGGATGACGGGAAGTGGCACTCAATTTAACATGAACATCAACGAAGTCATCTCCAATCGTTGTAGTCAACTGACGGGGAATCCTTTGGGGAGCAAAACCCCGGTTGACCCCAACGATCATGTTAATATGTCCCAATCGACGAATGATTCCTTTCCCTCGGCCATGTATATTGCCGTTGCCTTGGCAGTCAAGGAAAAATTAATTCCCAGTTTGCAACTATTACGGAATAGTCTCGATGAAAAAGCGCAATTATGGGCAAATATAGTTAAAATTGGTCGCACTCACCTACAGGATGCCACCCCCTTAACCCTCGGACAAGAATTCTCCGGTTATGTGGGTTTATTGGATGATGGCAGCGATTGGCTAGAAAAATGTCTAGAAAAAGTCTATCGTTTATCCTTGGGAGGAACAGCAGTCGGTACGGGAATTAATGCTCCCCCAGATTTTGATCGAGATGTGGCTGCCGAAATCGCTAATCTGACCAAATTACCCTTTATTACCGCTCCTAATAAGTTTACCGTGCAAGGTTCCCATGATGCTCTGGTTTTCTTGAGCGGGGGACTGAAAACTATCGCTAGTTCCCTCTATAAAATTGCTAACGATATCCGTTTACTTAGCTGTGGTCCCCGTTGTGGAATCGGAGAATTACAGCTGCCGGAAAATGAACCGGGTTCTTCAATTATGCCTGGGAAAGTTAATCCCACCCAATGCGAAGCTTTATCGATGATAGCGGTGCAGGTGATGGCTAATGATTTAGCGGTGACGATGGGAGGCGCCGGAGGACATCTGGAAATGAATGTCTATAAACCGCTGTTGATTCATAATCTCATGCAGTCTATCCGTTTGCTCACGGATGGTTGCGGTAATTTCTGTCAGTTTTTGGTTCAGGGGATGACTGCTAATCAAAAACAAATTGAGACTTTTTTAAATCAGTCCTTGATGCTGGTGACTGCCTTAAGTCCCGTGATTGGCTACCAAAAGGCTGCCTACGTCGCTCATTATGCCCTAGAAAAAGATTTAACTCTGAAAGTGGCAGCCTTACAACTGGGATACATCGAGGAAGCGGATTTTGATCGCATTGTTGACCCTGCTAAGATGGTTAATCCCTACGTTGCCGATGGTTAATTGTCTGAGGGGATAACTGCCGCAAAAATCAGAGGTCGCAGGCAGGCACGGATTCCCATTATATATATAAGTATAAGGCAAGCGGCGGGATTTGTCAAGCCCCGCCGGTGAAAATTTCCGCTAAACTTGGCTAATGATAGCGAAGAAAACAAACAGAAAAACCATAAATGCCCCTGCCATGCGGAAGAAGGATTTAGGAAGATTAATAAATTTCTCCAGTTTCAAGAAACCCACCAGAAAATAAGCGGCGATTGCCAGGAGAATCGGGATAACCAAGCGCAAGATTGTACCAAGGGGACTGGAGAAAAATTCACCGATTTTATAGCGGGGTGTATTTTCTTCCGCGTGAGGAGGAATAGTTACACTTGTCCAAGTTTCTCCCCCATCGGTGGAACGAAAAACTGTAGTTTTAGCGCCACCAAAACCGAATAAAGTTTTATCTTGAGCGTAATTAGGAGAAAACTGGACCGAGATCCCAGAGGAAGGGATACTATGAATTTTCACTAGGGGTATTTTAGGATCACCAATTAGCTTAAATTTTTCCCCGCCATCGGTAGATTTAAACAATCCATTTCCCTGTAAACTAACCATTACCGTGCGATCATTAGCATAATCAGGAGAGATAGCAATGGTTTCTACTGATGCCTGCGGATTAAACCCTGGTTTCTCTAATTTTGTCCAACTTTTAGCCCCATCTTTGGTGACAAACAAACCAGAAATTGTCCCAGCAAAAATAGTTCCATCACTGGGATAATTGGGAGACATTGCCAACTGCACATTAGAGCTTTTTGATAGGGGGGTTCCTTGACTGACATTTTTCCAAGTTAGTCCACCATCAACACTTTGATAAATACCCTCTGTTCCCGTGACAAACAAAGTTTTATCCTTAGCAAAATCGGGGGAAGCTACCATGGCAGGGGCATAATTACCGAAAATTCTGCCCACTTCACTGATATTTTTAACCGTATTTCCTCCATCGGTAGAACGAAATATTCTCCCCTGCTGATTGCTGAGAAAAAGAGTTTTATCCTTGGCAAAATCTGGGGAAGGAACTATTCTCGGACCGCGGACTCCTTCATCGATTTCGATAATTTTCCATAAATCACCACCGTTAGCGGATTTGGCAAATCTATTGCGTAAAAACCCAGCAAAAATAGTTCTATCTTGTCCATAGTTAGGAGAAAAGGCAATGTCAAAGAAACGCCGGGGATCTTGCCCTGATTCTTCTGGATCTTTACCAAGTCGATAAACTTCTAAACCGCGATTAATTGGTGTCCAAGTTTCCCCTTTATCCCGACTGATGAAGATATTGCCTACATAATTAGTAATGACGACGGTGGCATCCTCGGCATAATTAGGAGAAACCGCCATGGCGATAACTGTTCCCCGGGCTAAAGTTTCTATTTCCTGCCATTGTTTGCCGCTATCCGTGGTTTTAAATAAGCCATTAAATCCCCCTAAAAACATCGTATCTTGAACTATTTTTAAATCGATAAAGTGGGGAACTTTATAATCATCAGCCTGGGGATCTTTGGTTAAACCCTCGCTCATTTTTGTCCAAGTTTTCCCCCCATCTTGGGAAACATACATTCCGTCATACCAAGTGATGACATAAAGGGTAGAATTTCGGGCATAGTCGGGAGAAATAGCAATGTCTTCGATGATTTTATCTTTAATTCCTTCGTTAACAGCTTGGAAGGTTTTACCATCATCAACGGTTTTAAAAATACCTGCTTCTTTTGTACCGACAAAAAAGGTTTTATCCCTGTCTAGATTAGGAGAAAAAGCAATTGTATCCACTGCCCCCACATTAGCAGGTAAGGGGAGATTCTGCCAAGTTTTCCCCCCATCGGAGGAACTGTATAATTTACCTTCTTCATCCCCGAAAAAAATTCGCCCCGGATTGTTGGGGGTAATAGCTAGAGAGGTTATCAGTGCCGTGGTGGGGAAAATATTTGACCAATTTTTACCGCCATCTTCGGTTAAATAAACCCCTTTTTCTAATCCCACTGCTGCTGCTATATTGGGATCGGAAGGGGCAATTTGTACAAAGTTAATAAAGTTAGTTGCTAAACCCTGATTAACTTTCTGCCAAGATTCCCCCGCATCTTCACTTTTATAAATACCATCGGATCTTGAAGCTAAATAGAGAATATTTTTATTGAGGGGAGATAGGGATAGGGAACTTAATTCCCCCGTATAATCTAAACCTTGAATTAATCTTTTCCAGTTGCTACCTCCGTCGCTAGATTTATAAAAATTATTTCTTACTAATATATATACTGTATTATCTGTCTGGAAATCGGGAGAAACTTCCACTTGACTAATCACATCATGGGGACGATGGGCAAAAGCAGCATTACTCCAAAGACAAAAAACTGTAGCGATTATCAATAAAATGAGATTAAACTTGTGGGCGAATCTCAGCAAACTTTGGCGATTAATCATACTTAAACTGCTAATATCAAGGATAAAAATTGACCTAATCTAGCAAAGGACGATCGGGATTTAACCAAGGGGTCTGTAAGAGTATAGACGAAAATGGCTATTATAACCATTACTAAAATCAGGCTTATTTGCTATCAGCATAGATTAGAGCCAATCTCTACACTTTGATTATTGTAGAGACTCATTGCCTTTTGTAACCCTTGTTTGAGACCAAGTTCGATCGCTTTTCTGGATAAGTCTAACACTTTCAAGATCACTTGGTTTTCTTGGGGGGTGAATCGGCCTAAAACGTGGGAAATAGTTGCTTTTTCGCTTGATTTACCGATTCCTATGCGTAAACGAGCGAAGCTTTCCGTGCCAACGTGGGCAATCATCGATTTAATACCGTTGTGTCCGCCCGCCGATCCCGATAGACGGATTCTCAACCGGCCTAGGGGCAGATCCATATCATCGTAAATGACTAAAATCGACTCCGGCTCCAGTTTATACCAGTCCAGCACCGCTCGCACCGATTGCCCAGAGCGATTCATATAGGTTTGGGGTTTCAAAAGACGAATTTTGCCCCAGGGAGGACTGTCACCCTCGGCAATAAAACCTTGAAATCGCTTGTTTTCCTGCCAAGATAGCCCCCAATCCCGCGCTAGGGCATCTACCGCTTCAAAACCGATATTATGACGGGTGCGATCATATTTGGGTTCGGGATTACCCAAACCGATAATTAGTTGAGGAATGATTAAATTAGGGGTTTTATCGGAATTCATAGGGGAAAATCGGGCTTTTAACCATGACCCGACTCTTATTATCCCCGAATTAGCACTCCGAGCGCTGGAACAAAGTTTCTAGATAAACCTTGGCACAGCTATTTTGCTCCTCAAAATTCATCCTTTCGGAGGATTGACAATTAAGTAGAAAAAATGATAGAGCCGCCGTAAACACACCATCTTGATCCCAACCGGGGTGAGTTTCTAGATATTGTTGTAGGGATTGGTGGAGGATTTCGGGGATTTCTGCCAAGATACTGACTGATGTATTCATATCGTTTACCTCTAAATCTGAAGTGGGGAAATCCCTGACTGGTGCAGTGGACAGTAAGGACTATTGTGAGCCAAGTTGGGGGGAGTTGCAATATTACCAGATGTAAAGGAATGCTTTAGAAAAACTTAATATTTACGAGGTAATAAGGGTTAGAGCTAGATTTTATTTACTTAACTTAACAGTAACTCAGTATCTATCGATGGGAATTTTTACAATCAAGATTAATTTTTTCTGGAAGCAAGTGCCGATTCTATCGCTGTTGCCTGTGGAAAAGTCTGGGTAAACTGTGGAAAACTTGGGAGTGAGTGGGGAAATACCGGGGAATGTATGGGGGAAAACATTGGGGAAAAATAAGATTTGCAAATTTTAGTCAGCAGTGCTGCTCAAATCCGATCCCTGATAGCTGTCTCACAAGTCTGGGAGTCTCGACGCTGAGTGCTGGCTGCTATGCTTTCACCACCAATACTGAACAGGTAGCTTCTGCCACCACGAGACTACTAACAGAATCTTCGATCACCCGTTGAACTCCCGTTAATCCCCGACTGCCGATCACGATCAGATCAGCATGATAGATATTAGCTAAACGAATAATTTCCTCCGCTGGATCACCAAAGATGACCTCGATTTCACTAGGGGAAGCAATCTGGGATTGATAGCAGCGCAATTGATCTTCAATAATCTCACGGGAGGGGTGAGGGCGATCCACCGCCGATTCATCTCCTTCTTTGCCGAGGATATGGGTGAGGATAATGCGAGAATTTGCCGTTAGAGAAAGGGAATTCAAGGACTGAAGGACTCGATCCGATAATTCCCCACAATCTAAGGCAACAACGATATTTTTAAACATTTTGACTAAATCCTACCGCTAAATAAATTTCCAATTAAGATTCCGGAGCAAAAAATCTATAGATAATTTTATAGGTTATTGCGATCGGTTAAGATTTCGTACCCCGTGGCGGTTACTAGGACAGTATGCTCAAATTGAGCGGAGAGAGCATTATCCATCGTCACCACCGTCCAACGATCGCGCAAAGTTCTGGTATGTTTAGATCCCCCATTGACAATTGGTTCAATTGCCAGAGTCATCCCGGCGCGGAGTTTGACATTGGGTAACTGATTAGTGCGAAAATTAAATACCGAGGGTTCTTCGTGGAGATTTCTGCCGACTCCATGGCCGGTAAAATCTTCTACTACTTGGAAACCGTTAGCTTGAACGTGATCTTCGATCGCTCCTGCGATATCGAGCAGATAATTGCCCGCTTTTACCTGATTTATGCCTTTATATAAAGCTTCTTCCGCCACGCGGATTAATTTTTCGGTTTTTGGAGAGACGGAACCGATCGCGATCGTGATACAGGAATCCCCATGATAACCTTGGTAGTAGGCCCCCGTATCTACCTTTAACACAGAACCAGCTTTGAGGCGTTTTTTCGGGCTAGGGATACCGTGAACGACTTCGTTATCGACGGAGGCACAAATCGAGGCAGGAAAGCCATAATAACCTTTAAAACTGGGAGTAGCACCCATTTCGCGGATACGTTTTTCCGCATAGGCATCCAAATCCGCCGTCGTCATCCCGGGTTGAGCGATCTCGGCGATTTCCTTGAGGACTGTAGCGGCAATTTTACCCGCTTGTCGCATAATCACGATTTCTGCGGCGGATTTAGTCTCGATTCCCCGGCGGCTTTTCTGTACTCGCGGCGAACCTACTTGCTCTGGAGTTTTAGTTTCGGGAAAAAGCAGCTTGGTTAGGATGTTCATGGAAAGTTGGCTGTCGAGTCTTTACTTAACTTAGCATTTTCCCTGCGATCGATGACCACTCTGGAGAAATCAAGGGACATTTAGAAAAGCTATAGTAGGGAAAAGGCTATTTTTCCGGCGAGGTGACAATTTATGGCAGTCAAAAAAGAGTTTTCCAGTTTTCAGGAACTGTTGCAAACCACTAATCTCCCCGTGTTAGTGGATTTCTATGCCACTTGGTGCGGTCCTTGTCAAATGATGGCTCCGATTCTAGAACAAACGGGAATGTATTTCAAAAATCGCCTACAAATTGTCAAAATTGATACAGACAAATATCCTAATTTAGCCACTAAGTACGGTATTCAAGCTTTACCGACTTTAGTAGTCTTTAAAAACGGTCAACCGATCGATCGAATCGAGGGAGTGGTGCAGGTTAACCAACTGGTTCAACATTTACAAACTCTGTTGTAAGATAATTTTGAACCAGAACTAGGAGTTAGTGTCATGGCAAAGGCGATTTGGAATGGTGCAGTGGTAGCGGAAAGCGATAACTGCGAAATTGTCGAGGGAAACTACTATTTTCCCCCCGATACCATCAAAGCTGAATATTTTCAATCCAGTAACACCCATACCATTTGTTCTTGGAAGGGAGAGGCTAGTTACTATACTCTCAGGGTAGATGGACAGGACAATAAAGATGCCGCTTGGTATTATCCCGATCCTAAGCCAAAAGCCCAAAATATCAAAGGATATATCGCTTTTTGGCGAGGTGTGAAGGTTGAGAAATGATCGCCATCTACCCCGGCAGCTTCGATCCAGTTACATTCGGTCATTTAGATATTATCGAACGCAGTGTGCCACTATTCGAGCGAGTAATCGTGGCAGTTCTTTGCAATCCCCATAAAAACCCCTTATTTAGCGTCGAACAACGCATAGAACAGATCAGTTACTGTACAAAACACCTGAAAAACGTTGAGATAGACAGTTTTTCAGGATTGACGGTTGAATATGCCAGATTGAAAGGGGCCAAGGTACTTTTGCGGGGGTTGCGGGTCCTCTCGGACTTTGAAAAAGAACTGCAAATGGCCCATACCAATAAAACCCTCTGGGAAGGGATCGAAACGGTTTTTTTAGCCACCACCAAAGAATATAGTTTTTTAAGTAGTAGCGTGGTTAAAGAAATCGCTCAATTCGGTGGCTCCGTCACCCATCTAGTCCCAGAAAACGTTTCTAGAGATATTTACTCATACTACAGTTAACATACTAGAATACAGTAATGAGGACGATCTGAACCTATGGCGCGCCGAGAACCTAATGATCGCAGAAAAGCAGTACCTAACACTTCTAATAGTGGGGTTCCCAGTCCACCCGTCGATTTCGATATCTATCAGGATTTGGCGCGTCTGCAAGAGATGATTTTTGATAGTTTCCATATCCCCCTCACCCGTTGGACAATCATCGATGAGGGACAGATAGCCGAACAGATCGATCTCATCTATGAAACCGTGCCACCAGCAGTACAGAAAGCTTTAGCAATTTTGCAGGAAGAACAGGAAATTATCACTAAAGCGGAGGAATACGCTCAACAAGTCCTTCGTTCCGCTCAACAAAGAGCCGCCCAAATTCTCGATGAGTCCGGTATTATTCAACAAGCAGAACGGCAAGCGGCCCAAATTCGTCAACGGGTTCAGCAGGAGTGTGAATCCTTGCAACAACAAACCCTCGATGAAATCGAACAGATGCGTCACAGCACCTTGCAGGAAGTGCAACAGTTACGACAAAAAACCCAAGCTGAATGTCATGAAATTCAAAAAGGCGCTGACGACTATGCCGAAGCGGTTTTAGAAGATCTTGATCGACAATTAGGGCAAATGTTACAAGTTATCCGCAACGGTCGTCAACAGGTAAGATCGAAACCAACATCGTCAAAAAATCTACCCGGAGAACGTCCTTAATCAGTGATCAGTGATCAGTGATCAGTTATCAGATGTAAGTTTTAAGTTAATTAGTTAGTTAGTTATCTTCATCTTTATCCCTGTTTACTGTTTACTGTTTACCGAACACTGAAAAGAACCAAACCTCCGATTCCTCACCGATAACTGATAACGGAATTTCATGAATAACCCCTCCTCGAATTCCCATCTATTCGGACGCTTTCTCGGCGGGTTATTAAGCTGGAAAATTTGGTTATTTGTCCAGATATTTCAAGGCAGTAAAAGCTTTTATCGATTCCTGTATCATTATTTATATCGTCGTCCTAAAATCGATCGCATTCTCGGTAGCGATGTCATCTATATTCTCGATAAAAAACTTTATAGTATTCCCCTTGATGTGGTGAAAATGGAGCAGCAAATGGTTAATAGTGATCGCCAGCAGTTGACTTCTATTACTACTTGGAAAGTTAAAACGATTCATCCCACCATCACCGAAACCGAGATACAATTCCACGATATTACCGTCGATTTACAACAGGTACACCTGATTAAATCCGATCTTAATAACTACGATTATACTAACACTCGCCGCTTGGCTCCTCTGGTGAAAACCTTACTTTTTGAAATTAACCCCAAAATTGCCAGTTTAGTAGAAAAGAGAAATCAATTACATAGACTGCGAAATCTGGCCGCATCTTCCGAAATTTTTCATTCACAAACTCCATTATATGATCGAGCAATTAATCAAGTCCAACTAATTATTGATCAAGCGGAAACTTTGAGACAAGAATGTTTAAAATTTATCCGAGAAACCCTGATCGAACGGGAATTAGTGCAATGCGATATCGATAGCAATCTCGTTGATTGTACCCTCGATTTTGCAAGTCAATATCAACTAATTCAAGAAAAATATCAACTCTGGAAAGAAGAAGTACAAGCTTATTTTCAATTAAAAGATTCTTCCCTACCTAAAAATTAACTATGGTGATCAGTATTCAGGAGTCAGGAGCCAGTATTCAGGAGTCAGGAGATTATTTTTATTTATTCTCCCCACTTCATAATTCATAATTCATAATTCATAATTCATATACTTTTTCAACAGGATTTATTATTATGTCTAGTTTAATGGCAATTCGTGAACATATTTTTGCTTGGGGAAAACGCACCTATATCATGGGTGTTTTGAATGTTACTCCCGATAGTTTTAGTGATGGGGGAGAATTTGACAATGTTGAAAATGCCCTGCTACAGGCGATGAAAATGATCGAGGCCGGGGCTGATATAATCGATATCGGTGGTCAATCCACCCGTCCGGGAGCCGAAGAAATTAGCCTAGAAGCAGAATTATCGCGAGTTATCCCCGTAATCACCGCTATTCGACAACAAAGTTCTATTCCTATCTCTCTCGATACCACTAGGGCGATCGTGGCAGCCCAAGGTATCGCCGCCGGGGCCGATTTGATCAATGATATTTCTGGGGGAACCTTCGATCGCCTATTATTGCCTACGGTGGCTAAATTGGCTGTTCCCATCATCCTCATGCACCTGCGGGGCAATCCGCAAACCATGCAATCTTTAACACATTATGAGGATTTAGTCAAGGAAATTAAAGAATTTTTACAGAATCGCGTTAAGGAAGCTGTACAGTGGGGCATTGCTAGGGAAAATATTATCATCGATCCGGGGATTGGTTTCGCCAAAACTGGGAGACAAAATCTTGAGTTATTGCGAGAATTAGAGCAATTTCGGGATTTAGGTTTACCTATTTTAATTGGATTGTCGAGAAAACGCTTTATCGGCGAGATTACAGGCAAAGATGACCCAAAAGAACGAGTTTTCGGAACGGCGGCGGCCTGTGCCTTAGCGATCGCTAAGGGGTCCGATATCCTGCGCGTCCATGATGTGGCCGCGATCATAGATGTGAGTAAAGTGGTGGACGCAATCGAGCGAAGTTGAAAATTTTTGCTAGTCTTAAAATCATCCACAGTTCGATCGAAATTAGCGATGAATAGCCAACTAACCAGCGATCATTGTATGTTACCCGTGATTCGATCTCCCCGGGATTATCAAGTTTTTCGCATTAGCGCTGGGGATACGAATCGTTTAGCGATCGTCTTCGATTCTACCGTAGCGGGGGATTCCTTGACCGTCTGTGTGGAAATTTTCGATCCCCACGGTTGCACCCCTACCCATCGTCATCATTTTGCCGTAGAAATGTTTTTTATCCTCAAAGGGGAGGGAATGGCTATCTGTGATGGTAAACCGATTCCCCTAGGTCCAGGGGATAGTTTATTAGTCCGTCCCACGGGTATCCACGAGATTAGAAATGTGGGGGACGGAAGACTTTATGCACTATGTTTTATGGTTCCCAATGAGGATTTTTCGGAATTAATTCGCAATGGTATCCCAGAGGAGTTAGACGCAGAAGATTTAGAGGTGTTGATGGGAACTATTAAAGGATAATCAAGCAATACCATCCCTTAAATTTTGGGCTTTTTTTTCAGGAAAAGAGCGATAAAAAAGGTAAAGGTTCCTCCCAGAAGTCCGAAGATTAGCCAATTTAATCTGGGATAGCCTTTATTGATAGCGATGACTGTAGCAATGCCACCGATGAGACAATGCCAGAAAAAAAGCAACAAGAATAAATCCAAGCTCGGGGAAATATCAGCAATTAGTTTCATATTTTATCAGTAGAGCGATCGAGTTAATTATTTAGATAGCAAATCTCTAGAATTTTTCCAATGACCGAATCCCTGACCCGATTTTATGTTTATTCACATCTATAAGTATTTCTCTTATTTTTTTGTCCAAGGCCATTTTGTTCCCATCTCGGTTAAAGCTGAAAAAACTAGATATAGAATGAGAAAAGCAACACAAAAGAAGAAAGTCAATAAGTCGTTATTCATCGAGTTATCCCTGATAGCTTAAAGGTCACTAATTCACTACTATTGATGCTTTTCTAGACTGTTGAAACAGGATCGATCATTGTTCCTGTTGTGCCAAATAGTTAAGCACTGTTTCCAGAGTCAAGTCTAAGCGTTCCGAGATTTGTTGCGGGGTTAAACCGAGGTCTTGCAGTAGAGGAATTGTTTTCAATTTTTGCAAGTTTATTCCCTGTTCAATTCCCTGTTCAATTCCCTGTTCAATTCCCTGTTCAATTCCCTGTT
>NZ_JADBTB010000215.1:0-11734 GCF_020246405.1 Microcystis sp. M083S1 | reverse complement strand
GCGGTGAGCAGGGTGGGGATCATGATCACACCGAACCAGCCGACATAAAGACGGTTGTTGGTGCTGGTAATCCACTGGCAGAACTGCTCCCACAGGGAAGCGCTCTCGCGCTGTTGTAAGGTGGTGGTCATTGGTTTATGATTCCTATTAAGTTATCGAGGTACGATTTATAATGTCTTTATCTTAAAGACTTTGTATCGGTTTGTAAAGGGGTTTGACATTCAGTATTACTTGTTGAAGATATAAGTTCAGCTTATGCTAAGTTTATAGGGTTCCCTGACCAACTTTTCCTTTTTGGGAGTCCGTCATCAGAAGCCGATGCCAAATCAGGTCATACTTCATATTTATGAAAAAAACCCAGATCTCGAACTCAGGTTAGACTAAAAAGAGAAATTTAATCATAATGGCGGTTGTGATGACTATGGTAGAAAAAGTTCGTAAAACCGAGGCAGAATGGCGGGACCAGCTAACTCCCGAACAGTTCCAAGTTACCCGCAAAAAGGGAACAGAACGGGCGTTTACGGGTAAATATCACGATAATAAAGAAAAAGGTATTTACAAATGTGTCTGCTGTGGTACGGAGTTATTTACTTCTGACAGCAAGTATGATTCGGGTACTGGTTGGCCGAGTTTCTGGACTGCTGCTAACGATGCTAATATTAAGTACGAACGAGATGTTAGCTTTTTCATGGTGCGGACAGAGATTGTTTGTGCCACCTGTGATGCTCATCTCGGTCACGTTTTTAATGATGGTCCACCCCCGACGGGAAAACGCTATTGTCTCAACTCTGCCGCTTTGCAGTTTGAAAAAAATCCCTAAAGCAAAAAGAGGTCTTTCCAGACCTCTTTTTTTAAGTTCCAGTGGCAGCCAATTACAGTAAACCTGTATTAGTCCCTGGTTTGCCAGTAGCTAACTGCACTTTGACAATTTTGCCGCCCATTTTCATGATGCGTTGTTGCTCACGAAACCAATTATCGTAGGGAACGAGTTTGGTGAAATAGGTATTTTGTAATTCCCGTTGTGTCCGAATGCGGCTTTGGCTAGGAACACAAGCGGTGATTTTGAACATCCGCATGGATTGATTTCTCCTAATCGCTGAAAAACTTGTCGCTTAAACTAACGAAGGCTTTTTCCTAAAATAACAAAGGTCGGGAGTCAAGGATCAATACTAGCTCGTCAAAACCTATCTTGGCCAGATTCAGCCTTTAAAGACCTAGCACTCATCCTCGGCTTCCCGAACCCTATTTTGTCCGAGTTCGTTACTTCTAGCTTAAGCCAGAGCTAATGTAGTCGAAGTAAATCCCCATTTCTTTACCCGCATCAGCACCAACTAAACTAGCGGTGACTTCTTTCATCGCTTGGATAGCTTGAACGGTGGAGGAGATGGGTACACCTAAAGAGTTGTAGGTTTCTTTCAGGCCGTTGAGAACGCGCTCGTCGAGAATAGAAGGATCTCCAGCTAACATAGCGTAGGTAGCATAACGGAGATAGTAGTCGAGGTCACGGATACAAGCGGCGTAACGACGGGTGGTGTACATATTACCACCGGGACGGGTTACGTCAGAGTATAACAGGGACTTAGCCACAGCTTCTTTAACGATACCGGCAGCGTTGGCGCTAATGACACTAGCGGCGCGCACGCGCAGTTCACCGGTGGCGAAGTAGCCTTTCAGTTTGCCGAGAGCAGAAGCGTCAAGGTATTTGCCTTGAACGTCAGCAGAGTTGATAACAGAAGTAATTGCGTCTTGCATGGTGGTTCTTCCTTGGGTTTTGCTTAATCTTAAGAGGTTTACGAGGGGTGTGTCTAGAACGATTCACAAAGGAATTATTCTACGACATAGAGCCGATCACGTAATCGAAGTAGGAAGAAGCTTCAGAAGCATCGTCAGAAGACATAAGACCGGTAGCAACTTCTTTCATTTCGCGAACGCTTTGAGCTACGGCACCGATGTCGGTTCCTAAAGATTTGTACATTTCACGCACACCGACCAAACCGATTTCTTCAATCGGGGTGACATCACCAGCGACTACTCCGTAGGTGATTAAACGTAGGTAGTAGTCCATGTCACGCAGACAGGTAGCGGTCATTTCTTCGCCGTAAGCGTTGCCACCGGGGGAAACGATGTCAGGACGTTTTTGGAATAAGCGATCGCCAGCTTGTTTGACGATGGTTTCGCGAGCGCCGGTCAGGGTTTCAGCGATGCGTAAACGAGCGGCACCACTGCCAACGAAGGCTTTAATTCTGTCTAGTTCGCCGGGGCTGAGGTAACGAGCTTCAGCATCAGCATTCACGATCGATTTCGTGACGATACTCATTGATGGATTCCTCCCAACTAAGTGAGATTAATAAACTTAATCTGACATTTTATAGCAGTTGTGGTCACTACGCTTAAGTTATCTCGTTTCCGCCTCAGCGTCTCAAGACTTCCCTAGCTAGAGCGACCTAACGCAGCTATTTTGCGGCATCTGGTTCACCTTCTCACTATTTTCGTAATACTTTTTAACATTTGCCCTCACAAGGGAGTGGGGAAGTGGGGAGCGATTTGTCAGTGAACAGTAAACAGTAATCAGTAATCAGTGAACCTCTATCTAACATTATCTCAAGGCTAAAAGTCTCTCTAGTTAAGGAATCTACCCAAATAAAAATGATTTTAATTGCCTCATATTTTTTCAATGAAATTGAATTAGCAACGATAGATATACATTTTGGGCATCGAACTACTTAGTTAGTACATAAACCAAAAACAAGCTGTGATTGGGTTATAATTTTTGGAGATGTCTAGTGAACTGAAAACTCGCATCTGATAACTGATCACTGATAACTGATAACTGAAAAGGCTGTCTCCTGCCGACCGCCTCCTGACGACTGATTCACCCTAGCCAATTAATTGCCCCTTTAATCCAGTCTTCTGGCTGAGTATTTTTACTAAATAAAGCATCTTGACTGAGGACTGCGATAGCTCGATCGATTTCCTCTCGGCTGTATCCTAAAGCTAAAAGGGTCATCTGCACATCTTCGAGGATTTCCGCTGCCGGTAGTATTGCCGTGGTTGTCGTCGTCGCTTCTCTTAGTTGTCGCCATGCTGCCAATTTAGTTTTTAACTCCAAAGCGATTCTTTCTGCTGTTTTTAAGCCGACTCCGGGGGTTTTGCTCAAAATTTTGGTATTTCCTGTCACTATCGCCACCACAAGTTCCTCAATCCCCAAGGTATCGATTAAAGCTAGGGCTAATTGCGCCCCAACTCCATTGACGGAAAGCAGTTGACGAAACAGATCTCGCTCTGGGGCGGTGCCGAAACCGTATAATAAAGGCTGCTCCTCGCGAAGGAGTAGGTGAGTAAAAATCCGACAACTATCATTGTTATCGTTGCCGATGTCTAGGGCTAATCGCGAGGGAATTTGGATTTCGTAACCGATCTGGTTTACGTCTAAAATCAAGATTAGTCGGTTATTAGGGGTTTTGATCACCTCGATCGCTTGTCCGCGTAAATAATTAATCATTGATTTAATTCTCCTACGAAAATAACCGAACCACAGGGATGACGGTTTTTACTCCCTGAAGGAATGCCGGGGAGATTTTCATTTTTGTTACAATTGTTAACAGAAGTGAATGGCGTAATTGATAACCTAATCTTCTTGGCGTTAGTCCCCAATAATTGGAGAAGATACAAAATGAATGGCAACATTAGAGTCGGGAATCTCTTTGGAATTCCCTTTTATATTAATCCTTCTTGGTTCTTCGTTCTGGGGTTAATTACCTTAACCTATGGAGGAGATTTAAGTCAGTTTCCCCAGTTAACGGGAATCATGCCCTGGCTCTTAGGATTTTTTGCCGCTATTCTCCTATTTGCCTCCGTGGTTGCCCACGAATTAGGTCATAGTTTTGTTGCCATCGCCCAAGGTATTGAAGTCAAATCAATTACCCTCTTTTTATTCGGTGGTTTGGCAACTCTCGGCAGAGAATCGAAAACTCCCCTAGAAGCTTTTCTAGTAGCAATTGCTGGCCCTTTAGTTAGTTTACTGCTCTTTGGTATCTTCCTAATTATTGGTTCCAATATTAGCTTAAATGCGCCCATGGCGGCGATTCTTTCTCTGCTTGCCTATATCAACCTCGCCCTGGGGTTATTTAACCTGATCCCCGGTTTACCTTTAGATGGTGGTAATATCCTTAAAGCCATCGTTTGGCAAGTAACGGGTAATCCCAATAAAGGGGTTTTATTCGCTAGTCGTTTCGGTCAATTTTTTGGTTGGTTAGCGATTGTCATCGGTGCGCTATCAATTCTCGGAATCAGTCAATTTGGCAGTTTTTGGACCCTATTAATTGGCATTTTCCTCCTACAAAACGCTGGCTTTTCCGCTCAATCAGCTAAGGTTCAAGATTTCCTAAGTCGCTACACCGCTAAAGATGTTATCTCTCCTAATAGTCCTGTAGTTCCGATTAATTTAACCCTGCGCGAGTTTGCTAATAATTATGTTATCGGTAAACAACAATGGTCTAAATTCCTAGTTACCGATAGCGAAGGTAAACTATTAGGAGTGATTAATGTAGAGGATCTGAAAACGATTCCCACTTCCCAATGGACCCAGGTAAATATCGGCCGGTTATTACAAACTAGCGAAAGTCTCAAACTGGTTTTGTCTAATACTTCCCTCCTAGATGTGGTGAAAATTTTGGAAGGAGAAAATTTATCTCAAGTGACAGTGGTGGAAGAAAACGGCACGGTTTTGGGGCTAATTGAGAAAGCTTCTATCCTTACTTTTCTCGCGCAAGAAACCCAAAGTCAAGCCGCTTAATCAGTTATCAGTTATCAGTTATCAGTTATCAGTTAGGTAAATGTAGTTTTAACCTCAATATTCTCACAGAATTCTTCTAGTATCTCCTGATACCAAATCCAGTTATTAAAGACTGATTATTTATTCCTCCTGTTGCCTGTTGCCTTTTGCCTGTTGCCTGTCCTCATAAGTAGCCTGTACTCAACGAAGTTAGTATTAATATACTAACTGTCGCATTGCTTGCCACAATTGCTCGTATTCTTGCTCGGTTGCTGGCGATAAAGGGTTTAAAAAATCGCTTTTTTTGATCGCTTCTGGATTGACAAGTAAAGGATTATTTCTAATATCTGGGGAAATTTGGTCGGGATTTTCAGTGAGAATTAGGGGTGATAATCCAGAGGTAAATAAAGAAATTTTAGTGGCGGATTCTGGTTGCCAACAAAAATCAATCCATTGCTGGACAAGAGAATTAGGAGTAGTTAAAACTGGTTTTACCCACACATCCGACCAGAGAGAAGTACCAGATTTGGGGACAACAACTTTAATTTTATTATAGTGATCGCTCACTGGTAAAATATCATTAGACCAACCCACAGACACCCAGACATCACCGAGTATCAGGGGTTGTAAATAATGTTGAGAACTATAAAATTTTACCTGTTTTTGTAAAGCGAATAGCTGGTCTTTTAGTCCCATAACTTGCTTTAAATCACTAGAATTATAAGAATAACCCAATTTTTTTAGGGTTAAACCGATGACTTCGCGACGATTATCAATTAGGGCAATTTTACCGGTTAATTCCGGTCGCCATAAATCAGACCAATCCTGTGGTCGCCAGTCAAATTGAGCGAATTTTTCCTCATTATAGGCAATTACTGTCATTCCCCAACGGTAGGGCGCACCCCAGACTTTTCCCTCTGTTTGCAGTTGTCCTTGGCCATTGCGAGTCATGTTTTCTTGCCAACGGGGGGGCAGTTTTGACCAATTAGAGAGTTGAGAAGTATCTAGGGGTTGAATTAAGCCGTTGCTAATCGCTTTTCCTAGCCAAGCATCCCCTAGGGTGACTAAATTACCCATCGCTGGGTTTTGTTCCCTAAAAGGGATAGGAATCGGAAATTGTGAGGCTGGTTGATCCTGATTTTTTAACCATTTTTCCAACAATTTTAACAGCTCTTTCAGCTGCCTTTCCGACTGAAAATTGACTTTTTTTTCGGCAATAGTTTTCTGAAAATCTGTTAGTAATCGCGGCGGAATCGAACCGGAGAGTAGAAAAATACTCGGATCGCCGCTTCTGGAAGCGCAGCCACTTAAACCCCCCGCTAAGGCGATTGTACCTAATCCTTGCAAAAAAGAACGTCTATTTAACATATCGCCCGCCGATTTCCAACTTCAACAGTAATAATTGCCAGTTTCTAGCCTTGAATTATTATAGGACGATTTTTAACAGAATGTAAACTAGGGAGTTTTGCCGCTACCGATTTCAGCTATAGATCGGCTTTGTTGTTAACTTTTATGGTAGAAAACTCTGATTTTGTCCTAGTTGAAGCTAGGATAGAAGCAGTAAGCTCAGGGGCGAGGGTATAAGACTATGTTCGACAATCATAATCGAGATTTCCATTATTCTTGTCGTTGTGGAAAAGCCAATTTTCAGTCTGTAAAACATCGATCGGGTATTTTATTAATCGGGGGAGCGGAAGGAGGTAAATTAGGAGAAGATCAAGCGACCACATGGTTATTAAATCGAGCTAAAGGCGGTAATTACTTAGTGTTGCGCTTTGGCGATCTTGGCAGTCAAGCCGATTGGATTTGCGACAATTATCCCTCCCTGATCGGCTCAGCGGCGGAACTATCAATTGATAGTCGTGAAGGGGCGAATCATCCTGATGTTATCGAATATATTCGTAATGCCGATATTCTTTTTTTTGCCGGTGGTGATCAAAATCAGTACGAGGATTTGTGGGAAAGCACAAAGGTGGAAACAGCGATCAATTATCTGATCAATGACAAAAAAGTCCCCGTGGCGGGAACCAGCGCAGGAATGGCTATTCTGGGTGATTTTTACTATGCGCCCACTCACGAAGGGGTACTGAGTTCGGAAATATTAAATAATCCCTTTCACTTCAACACTAAAGACTTCTATCGGAGTGATTTTATTCGGGTTCCTTTTCTCAAAAAAGTGGTGACAGATACCCATTTGGATCGACTCAATCAAGATCATCCCGAAACAAGATATGGTCGCCTTTTTGGTTTTTTAGCCCGCAATGTACACGATAATCACAATCAACTACCTGCCTACGCTATCGGTTTAGAAGAAGGAGCTTTTCTGGCGATCGATGAGCATGGTATCGCCAAAGTCTACGGCAACGGCACCGATAAGGGACAAGATGCCTATTTTCTGCAAACTAACGGGACTCTACCCGAACAGATGGAGCCGGATCGGCCTTTAATCTGGAATAATAACGGTCAAGCGGTGAAAGTCTACCGCATCGCAGGAACTCCCTCCGGCAGCGGTGAATTTGACCTCAAGGATTGGTCTAGTGCTGCTGGCGGTCGCTGGGAATATTGGTACACTAAAGGGGGAATAGCTGGGTTTAAGCGGGTTCCAGTAACCTGAAGGTCATTTTTGTCAAAAAAGTGAGTTCTATGGGTGTTAGGATTAATTTTGAGGCAATACGGAGAATTTTTTGAGCTATGACCCCTGAATTAATCACTTTCGGTCGGTATCTCGCGGGTGAATTTGAAAATCAACGGCAAGCGCAAGCAGAACCGGTGTGGTATGTTCACCTGCGTTTATGGTTGCGTCCGCTGCCTTTATTTCGGGAAGACAGCATCGCTCTTTTTGCCGAACAGGCCAGTATAATCAATTTAGACCAACCCTACCGACCGCGACTGTGGCGATTAACGCACTCGGAATCGGGAGGGTTAGAGGTTAGGCATTATATGTTTAATGACCTGAAATCCGTGCAAGGTGCGGGCAAAAATCCCGATATTTTGCGAAAAATTAGCTTAGCAGACCTAACTTTCCTGCCTACTTGCACTTTAGCGGTCAAAGTCCATACTCTCGCTGATAATCAATACCAGTTTATCGCCCAACCGCAACCGGAACAGCGCTGTAAATTTACCTATGAGGGTACAACCTATCAGGTGGCTTTAGGTTTCGAGGTGACGAGTGATAGCCTAAAAACCTACGATAAAGGCCTAGATCCCGGCACCGGTAAGGGAATTTGGGGCGCTCTGCTCGGTCCCTATCAATACGAGAAAAAACGGGATTTTTCGGCAGAATTGGAGGTGTGAGGAAGATTGCATCACATTAGGTCAAAATGACGGCAGATGACACCGCAAAGAGCCGCTAAAGCGGTAATTCCTAAAGCTGTACCGATGTCTTGTCCTTGATTGACAGCAAAAGAAGTGACGATTCCCGCACCTAAACCGGCTGTGATTGCCGCTCCGAGAAAATCTTTATCCGAGTTTTTGTACATAGAGATAAGGCCAAATTTCGACAAAATCGTGTTTTTTACCTTATCATCCTCTTTTGAGCCACTAATCACCCGGGGGCGGAATTGCAATTAAGCTTTAGATTTAGCCACGTTTCTTAACATTAAGTTGGGTAAGATAGATAGGGGGTAAAATCGATGAAATTAGCTAAAATCTCTTTTTATGGCTTTTTAACGCTGATTATCTCCCTTTTGCTAATACTGAGTTTTGTTAATGCCAGCAAAGCACAATCGGATACGGCGGTAAGATCGGAGTTAATTAGTCTCCGCAATCGAGTCGAGCGTCTTGAAAGTCAGGTCCGAGGAATATCCATCCGCGGGGAAAATGCCGCTCCGATTCCCCAACGGCGATCGGGAACGGGTATAGTAAATGGGGAAGTGGTCGGGGAAAGTGACCCACTGTTCCAGCGTTTAGCTACTTTAGTAATTGAATTAAAGGAAGATTTAAAAAAGCTAGAGCAACGGGTGCAAATCTTAGAAAAAGAAACCGTTAGCCAGAAATCGTAGTCAATTGATGCTATAACGATCGAAAGTTAAATTGATCTGAAACTATGCAGTTAATTGATTATGTAATTGTGCTGCTGTATCTGGCAGCAACCCTAATAATCGGGATTATAGCCGAGAAAAAAGCTTCTCAAGGTCTAGAATCCTACTTTTTAGGTAATCGCAATTTGCCCTGGTGGATGTTAGGGGTGTCGGGAATGGCGGCTAACACCGATTTAGCGGGAACTATGGTCATTTCTGCCCTAATTTACGCGGTCGGTCCTAAAGGACTATTTATCGAAATCCGGGGCGGTGTTGTCCTAATTATGGCCTTTCTCATGGCTTTTATGGGCAAATGGAATCGCCGCGCCCAAGTTATGACCATGGCGGAATGGATGAAATTTCGCTTTGGACCAGGAAAACAGGGGAATTTTGCCCGAATTATTAGCGCCGTCGCCACTCTCTTATTCTCTATCGGTGCGATGAGTTATTTCTCCGTTGCGGGGGGGAAATTTTTAGGGCAGTTTTTGGGCATGGATGATCGTCTTGCTTCGGTTATATTAATTCTTCTAACCTTGATTTATACGGTGGCCAGTGGTTTTTATGGTGGAGTAATTACCGATTTATTTCAAGGATTTCTGATTTTTGTGGCGGTAATTTATGTATCGACAGTGGCTTTTTTTACTGTTAATCTTCCTGATAGTTTCACGGTAGCAATTCCGGGGGCAGCGGAGCCAAAAACCTGGAATTTAAGCGACTGGGCTAGTATTTTTCCTTCGATGACTTTGGATTTACCCGGAGATTATGCCATCTTTAATTTGTTTGGTGGGGTGATTTTCTTTTATTTAGTTAAAACCATCATCGAAGGTTGCAGCGGCAGCGGTGGTTATATGTTACAACGATACCTAGCGGCCAAAAGCGATCGAGATGCCGGTTTATTATCTTTATTCTGGATTATTCTGCTTTCTTTCCGTTGGCCTCTAGTCACAGCTTTTGCGGTTTTAGGCATTCACTACGGTTTAACTAAAGGCACGATTACAGATCCGGAAAGAATTCTGGCCACGGTGATTACTCAATACGTTCCCGTGGGGATGAAAGGGTTATTAATTGCTGCTTTTTTAGCGGCAGCTATGTCCACTTTTAACGCAGTTATTAACGCTAGTGCTGCCTATTGGGTCAAAGATATCTATCAAGCTTTTTTGAAACCGAATGCGGGAGAACAGGAGTTAGTTTTTCAAGGTCGTTTGGCCTCGGTTTTTGTGGTAGTAATTGGCTTAGTTCTGAGTTTTAATATCCAAAATGTCAATGATATTTGGGGTTGGTTAACCACGGGATTAGGGGTGGGATTAGCAGTTCCTCTCCTATTACGTTGGTATTGGTGGCGCTTTAATGGTTATGGTTTTGCTGTGGGAACTTTAGCGGGAATGATTGCGGCTATTGCCTCACAAGTGATAATTTTACCTTTCTTTCGTCACAGTCAATATCAGGAATATATTCTCTTTCTTGTGCCGAGTTTGTTCGCTTTAGCTGGCTGTATTATCGCTACTTTGTTAACTCCTCCCACCGATAGTTTAGTTATGGAAAATTTCTATAATGTTACCCGACCTTTTGGCTTTTGGGGAGAAGTACGTCACAGTGTTAAACCTAACCTACAGGCAAAAATTAAAGCGGAAAATCAACGGGATATCATCGCCGCTTTTCTCACCGTTCCTTGGCAATTAGTCCTCTTTATGATGGGGATTGTTTTAATCATCAAGCAGTGGCAAAGTTTGAAGATTTTGGCTTTGGTTTTTCTTTTGCTTTCTATCGGTCTCTATTTTACTTGGTATCGACATTTATCTAAGGAAATTACCGTCACTAAAGACCGAGATTTAGGTTAGGCAGTTATCAGTTATCAGTTTACTGTCTTCCCACTTCCCAATTAATAATCCATAATTCCTCAAACCCTCACCTCTCAAGGAATTAGAAGTTTCACAGAATAATTAGGAGAGATACCTTGACTTTTGCGGCGGCTTGGGTTATAGTTTTCTTATAATGGGACTTTTGTGTTTAAGTTCAAGTGCTAAGATTCCGATTATTAGTAAACTCTTTTAAAAATATTGTCCCAAAATCTGCCAAAAAAAGCAAGCAAAATTTTGCCGTCAATTGTTAAGTTTTGTTAAGAAAAATAGCAAGAGCGGCAAGGAATAGAAATTCCTTACCGTTGACTTTGGCCGGACTCACCACTTCTTATAGGGTAAAAACTTACCCGACATAGTAATTTTAACGCGATCGCCTTTAGGGTCTTCCTCCTTATCCACGTCGAGGGTAAAATCGATCGCACTCATAATACCATCGCCGAATTTTTCATGAATTACCGATTTTAGGGGCATTCCATACACCTGCATGATCTCATAGAAACGATAAATCAGGGGATCGGTGGGGACAACCGGACCTAATCCCTTGACAGGATACTCGGTTAAGGAGGGGATGATTTCGGTTCCCAATCCCAAAGCTGCCACAATTTTCGTCGCTTCCTCTGGGGAGGCGCTCGCTTGCCGGTAAAAAACAGCGGCAATCCACACCTCATCTCGTCCTAGAATCGCTTCTAGGTCAGCGAAACTCAGGCCTTTTTCCTTCTTCGCTTCCAATAGTTTTGCAGTAATTTCGGGTATCATCGCTTATTTTTGCAGAATTTGTCTGCTTCTAGTTTACCTGAACATCAATTATATAAGTAGAAGTTATGACATTGATAAAAAAACATTTCTTAAAACCCCTTTACATAACTATAAAAAGCCGATAGTATTAACTCATGTCAAACAACGAACCTTGACAACCAAATACATACAGAAATTATCCAACCATGACCACCACCTTACAACAGCGCGAGAGCGCTTCCCTGTGGGAGCAGTTCTGCCAGTGGATTACCAGCACCAACAACCGTCTTTATGTCGGCTGGTTCGGTGTGATCATGATCCCCACCCTGCTCACCGCCACCACCTGC